>CAVIPP010000018.1:0-4908 GCA_963644615.1 Oscillospiraceae bacterium | reverse complement strand
AATGAGGAATTTGAAACTTTTTTAAATAAAAATATATTCCCAATTGGAGATGTAAACGAATATCTAACAAGCGAGAAAATAAACACAAATAAATTATACGTATTCGCCATTTTGATAAATTATCGACTGGATATAGATTATAAAAACACACTTATATCAATCGATAAAAGCGAATATTTAGATAATGTTGATTATGAAATTGAATGCGAAGCAACTTCATTAAATAAAGCTCAAAATGCACTTAAAGAATTTCTTAATAATAAAAATATTCCTTTTAGGAGGAACACTCTAACTAAATTAAAAAGGGTAAAGAAGACTATTTAGATTCATTCTCGCACTTATCATCACCTAGGCACATGTCGATGTGAGGGCAAGAAAGTTCAGCGATACGGCGAGCGCGAGGAATAAATGTTCTAATCTCTTCAGAATTATAGCCAACTTGAACACGTTTATCATCTAGCATAATTGGGCGCTTCAAGACAGAAGGGTTTTCACGAATAAATTGAATTAATTCAGAAATAGTCATGTCATCGATATTAACTTTTTGTTCCTTAATAATTTTTGAACGATTAGAAATAATATCATCTGTACCATTTTCAGCTTTAATGAGCATGTCTTTAAGTTCGTTTTCACTTAAAGTGGACGCAAAAATATTTTTCTCTTTATATGGAATTTTTTGTTCATCAAACCATTTTTTTACTTTTCGACAACTTGAACATGAAGGTGATGTATAAATTGTTATCATAACTAAACTAATTATAGTTTAAATTCGTAAAACTTCAATATATGCATTTTGCTATAATGCTATAGTAAGTTTATAATCTTTATTATGAATAAAGAAACATATCTTATTGCCTTAGACATGGATGGAACTTTACTTAATTCGAAGAAAAAGATTTCATTATTAACAAAAAGATATTTAAAAAAGTTAGCCAAAAAAGGACACAAAATTATATTAGCAAGTGGGAGACCATCTCGCTCGCTAAAACCATATTACAATCAATTAAAATTAAACACTCCGATGATTTGCTATAATGGGGCGTTCGTCTATAATCCAAACGATAAAGATTTTAAGCCAAGCGTGTTTGCCTTTCCTAAGGAAATGGTTAAAGAACTTATCAAAAAATTAGAAAATTATTCTGTTAATACCATGTGTGAAAATGACACGACAATTTGGGTAGACAAAACCGATAGTTATCTCGCTAAATTCTTTTGGTATGAAAATATGAATGTCATCTATGGAAACCTAGATGAAACCCTTAAAAGCGATCCGATGACGATGATTGTTCAACTTAAAAAAGAAGACGATAAAATAAAAAAAGAAATCATAGATATATGTTCAAAATATGAAGGATTAAGTGCAAGATTTTGGACAGGATCGCCTTATTTCGAATTATATTTTGTTAAAACCAGTAAGGGTGCTTCTATTACTGAAATTGCCAATTATTATCATATTGAGCAAAAAAATATAATAGTATTTGGCGATTCTGAAAATGATGAAGAAATGATTGATGTCGCTGGCTATTCAGTAGCGATGTCTAACGGCAAAAAATCGTTAAAAGATAAAGCAAGCATTACTTCAGTAAAAAATAACGATAAAAACGGTATTTATCACACCCTTAAAAAAATATTTAAAGGTCAATATGAATCTAAGGATAGATTCAACTAAGTTTATTTAAAATATCTATTTCTATTTTTGGTAAATCTACTTTGAATTTTTTATTTGATAAATAAGACAAAATTCCGCTTATATTTTTAAATTCGAGAGAATAGGCGTGAAGAAATTGATTTTCAAAGCCAAATTCGTTTTTGAATTCTCGATTTATTTGAAAATCTCCGTATTTTCCATCGCCAACAATTGGATGAGAAACACTTGCTAAATGAACTCTGATTTGATGGGTTCTACCTGTAAATATAACAACATTAACTAATGTGTAGCCATTATATTGTTTTATAGGTGTAACCTTACTAAATGCGGGGAGCGCACCATCCTTAATTTTTCCAACCTTCACTAATCCACTTGTGGAATCTTTTAGGAGCGGTTTATCTATTTCAAGAGGTTGATTGATAATTCCCACTACTAAGGCTTGATAAGTCTTTATTATTTCGCTTTTTTCTTTAAAAAGTTGCTCAAGAAGTTGAAGTGAAGGTAGATTTTTACCAAAGACAACTAATCCCGATGTATTTCTATCGAGACGATGTGCCGGAGCAGGTATAAATCCATTACTACTTTTAGGATCATATTCACCCTTAAAATATAAATAATTGAGAACTTCATTTGTGAGTGTTAAACGCTTCTCACTTTTGTCTCCATGAACAAGAAGTCCACGTGGTTTATTGACAATTAAAATATAATCATCTTCATAAACAATTGGATATTTTAAATCTGATTTCTTAATTTCTTTAGTTTTAATAAAACTAGATAATTGCTCATCACTAACATATAAAGTGAGTGTTTCACCACTAGATAAAATGTAATCTTGTTTAACCCAATGTCCATTAACTTTAACATCTTTTTTTCGAAATAAATGGTAAATAAAACTTAATGGCGCTTCATTTAAATATTTACGAACAAATTTATCGACGCGCTGATTTTCGTTTTGCTTATTGATGTGAATTTCTTTCATAGGAACAATTATAATTGTTTATTGATATTGCTACAAAGAAAACATATAATTAAACGGCACGGAAGATTACCCAAGTGGCTGAAGGGGTGGGCTTGGAAAGCTCATAGGTTCTGAAAGGGGCGCAAGAGTTCAAATCTCTTATCTTCCGCCAGAAGAATATTTTCCCCAAAAGAATGTACTTTGGGGATTTTTTTATTTTCAAATATTAAAAATCTCAAACGAGTTTCGTCTGAGATTTTTATATGGAGGGGACTTAATTTTAATTTTACCAACCGCCAGGACCACCGTGACCACCACCTTGGCCACCGCCTCCTTGACCGCCACCACCTTGTGACGAAGTATTAGTCGTTAAAGTTCCGCTTAAGGTGACTGATGCCCAAGAGGAAGAACCACTATAGATTTTATATGTCTTGCCATTTTCCATATTTGGGTGAGAAAAGATTATTTGATTACAACTTTGCTTTAATGTATATGAGAAGAGTGGGCTTTCAACATCGTCACCAAGAGTAATAGCTATTAATGTATTAGCGGATAAACTTGAACTTTGATTTTGATACGCAAATGTATATTGTGTAGCGCTCATTCTTTCTGTCATTCCACCTGTCGAGCAAGCAAAGACGATACCACCATTGAAATAGACTACTTCTGAATCGAGAGAACCATTGCCACTGCCAGGACCTTCAACAATTGTTGTACCACCATTAAATGTTAGTGACGTATTAGCGTCTAGCCCATCTCCAGAAGCATATACTCTTAGATAGCCGTCATTAATAGTAATGGTGTTATCACTACTTAAATCACTAGCAGCGTTAATACCGTCATCATCAGAAATAGTAACAATATTTGTTTCTGAACCATCTACTATAACTTTTGCGCCTTCAAGGCCTTCATAAGAAGAATTAACTTGAACGGCTGCGTTATTAACATTTAGTGTGTAGTCAGCATGAACTCCATCATCAAGTGTTGTTAGATATAGATTAGCTCTAAGTAAATCAACATTACCATAATTAGTGTGTATACAATCATCTGGTGATGAAATGGTCACTATTGCTCCATGAGCAACTCCAATTCGATAATCACCAGTAGCAGTTGCATCTTCTACACCATCATCATCAGAATCATATTCAATTGCTCCGGCTTTAATTCCTTTAGCAGAATTTACTAGTGCATAATATGAAGAATTTAGTGTACGTATCTCATCGGTGGCAACTCTTCTATAAGATGATCCAGATTTAATAAACTTAAAATCACTTGTTTCCAATTCATATGTTGTTAGATTATCACTAGAATAAGAAACAAAATCACATGTGGAGGTGATATTAGTTGTACCACCACTTATATAGACAAATGTATCAGCTTGAATACCATCGCCATTAACATTTGCTGTATAAGTTGTATTTATTAATTTAACATATCCATCTTCATCTGTGTATGTAGTTGAATCGGTTTCGGCTTGAATACCATCTTTACTAGCTGTCACATTTATCGTTGCGCCATCAATAGTAGCGCTCAGAGCAGCGATACCATGATTTGCTCCAGTAGCGACTACATTAACATCATTAATATATAGATTTTTAGAAACCTTAATAGCGTTCTTTTGTTTGCTGGTAACACTTAAGGTACCACTACCTTGAATGTGAACATCACCTTTAACATGGAAAGCATTTGCGTCTGCAAAATCATTGATAATTGTGTTTGTGGAATTATTTAAAAGAACTAAATATAAAGTGATTTTGTTATCGCTACCAAAAGCAACACCTTCACTAGAATTAATATTGATTCCGTCTAAATAAATATAAATTTCACTATTCTTGGCTGCTGTGATCGTAATTTTAGAATATTCACCTTTTAAATAATATTTGCCTGCTGTTGAGATTGTGTTATCGGTAAATGAATCATATTCAGAAGGAACATCAACATCACTGTCTTTTGTATAATCACTATCGTAATCAGTTGATGTGCCATCATCAGTTATTTCGTTTACTGGATCAACATCGTGATTATTTTCCTCTGTATCGAGTTTGCTTGCGCCACAACCAGTAAGTGATAATGCTGAAAGCACTAATAATGGGAACAATATTTTCTTTTTCATTTTGCCTTCCTCCAAAATTAATCTTTAAAAAATAAACAAAAGAAAAAATAATTTTATTGGGATTTTTAAAAATAATTTTGTTAAAAAGTTATCTTAATCCAACTTTACGATAAACTTTTGATAGTTTTTTCTTAGCGAGATAACATGCTTTTTGAGCACCACTAACCATGACAGAATCAATAATATTAC
>CAVIPP010000017.1:0-22052 GCA_963644615.1 Oscillospiraceae bacterium | reverse complement strand
ATTTACCGCTTTTGTAGGATGGCTAAGATTGATTTAGATTATTTACCAGAAAATTTTGTTTTTAACAAAAAATATCTTTATTACACTTCATTAAAGTCATTTGTGAAAAATGATGAGATGAGTTTAGAAAATTATGGTCTATATTATTGGCTTCCTTCAAAAAAAGGATTAAGTCATCTCAAGGAAATAGGCTACGATGTCGATTTTAAAAGAGAAATTTCTAATGCTGAGGCAAATAAAAAAATCGTTTTAATATCTATTAAACATTGGTAATATATTTTTCTATGAAACAAGATTCAATTGTCTTTGCCTTATCTGCAAACAAAAAATTAGCTAAAAAAGTTAGCGATATAGTCGATATTCCCTTAGGTGAATGCGAAATAGAGCGTTTTGCTGATGGTGAACTTATGGTTCGTTGTTTAAGCAATGTTAAAGACAAAAAAGTTTATATTATTCAATCCACTAACTCTCCTGCAACAGAACGTATTTTTGAAATACTCGTTTTTGCAGATGCTTTACGCAATAAGGAAGCGGCAGAAATTATTCTTGTCTTACCTTATTATGGTTATTCTAGGCAAGATAGAGTTGCTCGAGTTGGTGAACCAATTACTGCTAAACTCGTGGCAGGACTTTATCAATCAGCGGGTATTGATCGTGTGATTTCGATTGATTTGCATACCTACCAAATTCAGGGATTTTTCTCTTGCCCAGTTATAAATATTGAAACTACCGGATTATTTGCAGACTATTTTAGAAAGAAATTTAAAGAAGATCATGTTTCACATAAGGATCTTGTTGTTGTTACTCCTGATCATGGTTCTTCACTTCGTGCTCGCGATTTAGGAAGTATGTTTGATAATTGTTCAATTGCTTTTATTGATAAAAGAAGACCTGCTCCAAATAAATCAGAAGTTACTTCAGTTGTGGGTGATGTTAAGGGAAAAACCTGTCTAATTGTTGATGATATTATTGATACGTGTGGAACACTTAATAACGCTGTCGACGCTTTATTTGTTAGAGGAGCAAAAGACGTTTATGCTTGCGCGACTCATGCAATTTTCTCTTCTTGTAATTTTGATCCAAGAATAAAAGACATTGTTGTTACTGATACGGTTGAAAAAGAAGTAAAAGGCGTACATGTTTTAAGCGTTGCTAACCTAATTGTTGATGCAATCATAAAAGGCTAATATGTCCGACAGTCAAATTATAAGATCTCTTGTTAGAAACGCTGTTGTTGCAGCGCTTTATTTTGTTTTGACGGTTGCCTTAATGCCAATATCATATGGTGCAATTCAAGTTAGAGTTGCTGAATTGTTAATGCTTTTATGCTTTTTTCGAAAAGATTATATCTTTGGGCTTACACTAGGATGCTTGTTATCGAATATATTTTCTTCTTTAGGAGCATTCGATATGTTATTTGGTACATTAGCGACACTTATTTCTTGTTTAGCGATTTCATTTAGTCGTCACCTAGTTGTTGCCGCTTTTATTCCGGTTATTTTTAATGGTCTAATCGTAGGTTCCGAAATTTACTTTTTAACAGAAGGTTCGTCTTGGTATCATTTTTTCATTTTTGCTGGCGAAGTTGCTCTAGGTGAATTGATTGCTCTATCAGTTGGTTATATCTTATTCATGATTTTTGGTAAGAAAGTTTATTTTCAACAAATTATTGGCACTAATCAGAACTTTAATTATAAATTTTAAATAATCGTATTTTGATTTTTATAAATCGTGCTGATATGCAAGAAGTGCAAAAATATATTTTGCAAGTTATAATATAGCCCATTATGGAAAAATTCTATTTAGAAATTAAACATATTTGTAAACAATCTGGCGCTAGATATGGAATTCTTCACACTCCACACGGCGATGTTGAAGTCCCAATGTTTATGCCTGTTGGAACATTAGCAACTGTAAAAACATTGTCTCCTGAAGAACTTAAGCAAATGGGAGCAGGTGTTATTTTATCTAATACTTATCATCTTCATCTTAGACCTGGAGAAGATATTGTTGAAAAAGCTGGTGGTCTTCATAAGTTCATGAATTACGATGGACCTATATTAACCGATAGTGGTGGTTTCCAGGTTTTTTCACTTCAAGATAACCGAAAAATTTCCGAAGAAGGCGTGACATTTAAATCGCATTTAAATGGGGATAAATTATTTTTTACTCCTGAAAGCGTCATTAAAATTGAAGAAAAGTTGGGTGCCGATATTATTATGTCTTTTGACGAATGTATTCCTTATCCTTGCGATGAAAAATACGCGACAAAGTCTGTTGAACGAACTCTTAGATGGGCAAAAAGAGGGCTTGATGCACACAAAAGAAGTGATCAAGCATTATTTGGAATTGTTCAAGGTGGCGAGTTTGAAGAGCTTAGAAAAAAATGCGCTAGTGAGTTAGCTAAAATGGATTTCCCTGGTTATTCCATTGGAGGCACATCCATTGGTGAACCTAAGGATGTTTTTACTAAAATGGTTGAATATTCTGTCAAATATTTACCAGAAAATAAACCACGCTATTTAATGGGCGTTGGTTCGATAGATTATCTTTTAGAAGGTATTTCGATGGGCGTTGATATGTTTGATTGTGTCCTTCCGACTAGAATTGCTCGCCATGGAGCGCTTATGACTTCTCATGGTCGAGTAAATATCCGAGACGCTAAATACAAAGAAGACTTTTCACCACTTGATGATGAATGTGATTGTTATACCTGCAAAAATTACACAAAAGCATATTTACGACATTTATATGTTGCCGATGAAGCCTTTGGCAAAAGATTGCTCTCAATTCATAATGTTCGTTTTTTAATTCGTTTAATGGAAGAAGCGCGAAAAGCAATTCAAGAAGATCGCTTTCTTGACTTTAAAAATGAAATCATCTCAAAATATGGGTCTAAAAAAGGTTTTTAAATTATGGATATTTCTCTTTTCGATTTTGATTTACCACAAGAATTAATAGCTCAATCTCCTGCTAAAATTCGAGATGAGTCTCGTCTATTAGTGGTTAATAAAGACAATAATTCTTATGAAGATAAAATATTTCACGATATTATCGATTATCTTAGACCTGGTGATGTCTTAGTTAGAAATAACACAAAAGTGTTACCTGCTCGCTTATTTGGTATTAAAGAATCCACAGGAGCTCACGTTGAAGTCCTTTTACTTCATCAAGTTGAAGGTGATAAATGGGAATGTTTAACTGGCAATGCAAAAGTCATTAAATTAGGAACAACAATTTCGTTTGGTGAAGGTAAACTTAAAGCCAAATGTATCGAAATCAAAGATGAAGGCATACGTGTCATGGAATTCATCTATGAAGGTATTTTTCTTGAATTATTAAATGAGATTGGAAATATGCCTTTACCTCCATATATAAAAAAACAATGTGAAGATAATGAACGTTATCAAACAGTGTACGCAAAAGTATTAGGTAGTGCTGCCGCTCCAACAGCGGGTTTTCATTTCACAAATCAATTGATTGAAAAAATCAAACAAAAAGGTGTCACGATTCTAGATATCACTTTGCATATTGGATTAGGCACTTTTAAGCCTGTAAAAGAAAGTAATATCGATAATCACAATATGCATACCGAAAGATTTAAAATGACAAAAGAAGTTGCGGATGAATTAAATAAGGCCAAAAGTGAAAATCGTCGTATTATTGCTGTTGGTACAACTGCAACTCGTACATTAGAAGCAATTATGAATAAATACGGAAGATTTGTTGAATGTGATGAAGATACTTCAATATTCATCAAACCTGGTTATAAGTTTTTAGCGATTGATGCTCTTATCACTAATTTTCACTTACCAAAATCGACCTTAATTATGTTAGTATCTGCCTTTATGGGTCGAGAATTTACATTAGAAGTCTATCAACACGCTATTGAGAATAAATACCGCTTTTTCTCATTTGGTGATGCAATGTTTATCTATGGAAAATAAAGTTGATTATTATCAATTATCTCGAGAAATTATAAAAGAAGTTGATTCTTTAAAAGAGAAACCTCGCCTTCTTTTACATGCTTGTTGTGGGCCTTGCTCAACTTTTCCGTTAGTGGATCTTTGCCCTCACTTTAATGTCACAATTTACTTTAATAATTCTAATATTTATCCTGAAAGCGAATATTATCGTCGACTTGAGGAACTAAAAAAGTTTTTAGAATATTTTGAAAAAGATTATCACTTCCATGTTGGACTCATCGAGACTAGTTATAACAATGATTTATATAATAAATCTTTAGAACCTTATAAGAATTTTCCTGAAGGCTCTATCAGATGTTTTTTCTGTTATGAAAAACGAATGGATGAAGCATATAGTTTTGCTAATGAAAATAACTTTGATTATTTTACGACTGTTATGAGTATCTCTCGCCAGAAAAATTCTCAAGTCCTCAATTTAATTGGTGAAAAACTTTCCAAAAAATATAAAACAAAATATTTTTATTCGGATTTTAAAAAGCAAAAAGGTCAAGATTATGCTCGTGAAATGAGACAACATTATAATTTATACCAACAACAATATTGTGGGTGCATATATTCATATTATGAATATTTAACAAGGATAAAAAAGAATGTTTAAGTTTTTATTTAGATTGTTTTTTAAAATAACTTCTCTTATTCCGACTTGGATTGTTTTTCGTTATAAATATTATCATGAAAATAAAGCTAAAAAATCCTGGCCGATTAAAGGTGGGAGAATTGTGATTGCAAACCACACCTCTTTAATTGATTTTTTTACTATTTATTTTGCTGGTTATTTTAAATACATTAGAACCATTGTCAGTGAAGCTATTTATAAACATAAATTTTTAGGTTGGCTTTGTAATTTAATGGGTTGTATCGTCGTTCACCGTGAAAGAAGTGATATGTCGTTTATATCTTCTTGTGAAAAAGCGATTAAGAACAAGCAAGTAATTTCGATTTTTCCTGAAGGACATTTATCGAAAAACGGGGCAATTGATACATTTAAACCTGCGGTAGTTTATCTTGCTCTTAGGACGGGCGCGCCAATAGTACCTTGTTATATTGAAGCGCATTATTTTAAGTTTAAAAGAACACGTATTATTTATGGTGAAGAAATTAATTTAAGAGATTATTGCTCTAACAAAAATCCTTCTCCAGAAAAAGTTAAAGAACTGTGTGAGATGCTTCTAGAGAAAGTAAAAGCTCTTAAAAGACAGATGGAATTGTACAAAAAAATGCATACGTATGAAGTTTTTTCGCTCCATCATAAGTTTTTAGATTTTTCAAGAATTGCCTTAAATAGTATTAATTGGTTAGTGTTTCCAACCACATATCATTATGTTGGTAACGCCACAAAAAAAGACCGTAAAATTGTTGGTAGAGCCTTAATTGTGAGTAAACATTCTTCGTTTTATGACCCGCCAATACTATATATGTGTTATAGGTCGAGAAGAATTAGAGTTATTGTTGCGGAAGAACTATACAAGAAAAAGCCATGGTTATTAAAACATCTTTCTGCAATTGAATATCGTCGTATATCAGATAAAAATGATCCTCGATGTTTTTTAGAAGTAATTAACACTCTTAAAGCAAATGGTGTAGTAGGTATTTATCCCGAAGGTCATATTACTTTAGACTGTTTAGGAGCATTCCAAGATGGGGCTGCCTATTTTTCACTTTTGACCAATTCGCCTATCTATCTATATTTGATGGCGGATCCATGGAAACCATTTCATCACAATCATATAATGATTGGTGAGACGATTTATCCTGACAAAATATTTAGCGAATCTGAGACGAAAAATAAGGAAACAATTCATTTATACACTAACATGATATATTCAAAGATGACTGAGCTTTACGAACAATCAAAAAAATATCAAAAATTGCATAAAAATAATACAAAAAAACAATAAAATTTTAATTGATTTTATCTTATTTTTTGTACTTTTAATCTAATTTTTAGAAATTATTTCTTGCGTGATATGAAATATAGGCGTATATTATTACACGTTGTCATTCGCGAAGAATTGCGAGGTTGCTGATACACCAACAGGCGTTGTCATGAAGCGGTGTTCAGGGAATTCGTAAGGAGTGAATGTTAATAGCCTGAAAATAAAATAGGAGGAAGATTCATGGCAAAGGTAAAAAGCATAAGGGTTCGTCTCCAAGCTTATGATCACAAGATACTCGATGCAAGTGTCGCTAAGATCATCTCTGCTGCAGAGAAAACCGGGGCTGGTGTTGTTGGCCCAATTCCGCTACCAACGGAAAAACAAGTTTACACAATCTTACGTGCTGTTCATAAGTACAAAGATTCTCGTGAACAATTTGAAATTCGAACACACAAAAGACTTATTGATATCACTAATCCAACAAAGGAAACTGTTGATGTCCTCAGAAGACTAGACTTACCAAGTGGAGTAGATATCGATATTAAGCTATAGGAGGTAAGGCACGATGAAAGAAATTCTCGGACGTAAAATGGGCATGACCGAAGTCTTTGCTCAAGACGGTAAGATGTATGCTGTCACCGTTATTGAAGTCTTACCAAATGTCGTAACTCAAGTTAAGACAAAAGAAAAAGATGGCTATGATGCTCTTCAAGTCGGTATTGAAGAAAAGAAAGAATCGAAAGTAAACAAAGCCGAAAAAGGACACTTTGCAAAAGCTGGTGTTAAAGCCACAAAAGTTCTTCATGAATTAAAAGGTGATGAATTAAATGGTTATAACGTTGGTGATTCACTTAAAGCTGATCTATTCAAGGCTGGTGATGTTGTCGATGTAATTGGCACTTCAAAAGGTCGTGGTTATGCTGGTGTTATTAAACGCTGGGGCCACAAGATTGGACCAAAAGGTCACGGTTCTGGATATCATAGAGGACAAGGTTCCTTCGCTAATAACGGTCGTAATAACGCACGTGTTATTCCAGGTAAGAAGATGTCAGGTCATCATGGTAATTTATCAGCAACAATTCTCAATCAATTAGTTGTCGAGACAAATGCTGATAAGAATTACATTTTAGTAAGAGGTTCGGTTCCAGGCGCTAAAAAATCACTCGTTGTGGTTAGAAGCGCTGTTAAAGAACAACTTGGCCAAGCTGAAAAAGTCTCTCAATTAGTTGACTTAACAGCTGCGAAAGGAGAATAAAAATGGCTGAAAAGAAAATATCTGTCGCCGTTTATTCCCAAGCAGGCGAAAAATTATCAACCGTTTCTCTTAATTCTGAAGTATTTGGAGTTAATGAAAACAAACAGGTTATGCACGATGCAGTTCTTGTTTATCAAGCAAATATGCGTCAAGACACAGCTAAAACAAAAAAACGCGATGAAGTAAGTGGTGGTGGTAAAAAGCCATGGCGTCAAAAAGGTACAGGTCGTGCTCGTGCTGGTAGCACTCGTTCACCAATTTGGGTTGGTGGTGGAACAGTCTTCGGACCTACCGGTGTACAAAATCATAAGATTGCTCAAAACCGCAAAGAACATAAGTTAGCGTTAAAGTGTGCTTATTCAAATGTGGTTAAAGAAAAATCACTCTTAGTCGTTGATGAATTCAAATTCGATACTATTAAGACTAAAGCAGTCGTTAAAATGCTCAAAGATCTTAACGCTGATGGAAAGGTTCTCATCGTCCTTAAAGATATCGATGATAATCTCATCCTCTCTGCTCAGAACATCAAAAATGTTGTGGTTACTGCAGTCGATAATGTCTCAGTCTATGACTTAATGTATTTCGATAAAGTTGTCATGGATAAAGACACAGTTAAATTAGTTGAGGAGGCACTATTGTAATATGGCAAGAAAAGCAAAAGCTGCTGAAAATAAAGACAGCAAAAAATTATCTAAGGCCACAGTTCGTGATTACGATGTAATTATTGAACCAGTGTTAACTGAAAAAACAATGGCCCTCATGCAAGAACAAAATAAAGTGACTGTGAAAGTACTTGCTAAAGCAAATCGCGCCGAAGTTAAAAAAGCCTTCGAAAAAGTCTTCGGTGTAAAAGTCACAGGCGTAAATATAATTAAGGTTCGCGCAACTAACACAACTAGAGGTGGTCGATATAAAGGCACCATCCCAGGATTTAAGAAAGCGATCGTTACAGTAGCAGAAGGCGAAGCTCTCGATCTCTTCAAAGAATAATAGACAGTAATTTAAATTGTCGAATTAACAATATAGGAGGTTAAAAAATGTCAATTAGAACTTATAGACCGACATCGGCATCTCGCCGTAATATGACGAATCTAACATTTGACGAAATCACCAAATCAACTCCTGAAAAAAGTTTAACAGTTAAACTTAGCAAGACTGGCGGTCGTAATAACCAAGGTGTTATCACAACTCGTCACATCGGTGGTGGTCATAAACGTCGTTATAGAATCGTCGACTTCAAACGTAATAAAGACGGAATTGTCGCAACGGTCAAAGCGGTTGAATATGATCCAAACCGCAACGCTAATATCCTTCTCGTCTCATATCTTGATGGCGAAAAGAGATACATCCTTGCCCCTCAAGGGTTGAAAGTCGGAGACAAAATTGTCTCTGGCGAAGAAGTGGATATTAAAACAGGCAATGCTCTTCCACTTAAGAACATTCCAGAAGGTACATTTGTCCACAATGTTGAACTCTCTCCAAAGAAAGGTGGTCAAATGTGTCGTGCAGCAGGTACAAGCGCACAAATACTTGGTAAAGAAGGTAAATACGTTATCCTTCGACTTGCTTCTGGTGAAGTTCGTAAAGTTCTCCAAGAATGCCGCGCAACCGTTGGTATTGTTGGAAACGAAGACTATAACTTAGTCAACAAAGGTAAAGCTGGTAAAACGAGATGGCTTGGTACTAGACCAACAGTCCGTGGTTCAGTTATGAATCCTAATGATCACCCACATGGCGGTGGTGAAGGCAAGTGTCCAGTTGGACGTGATGCTCCACGTACACCTTGGGGAAAACGTGCTCTTGGTGTTAAGACAAGACGCAACAAAAAAGCTTCTAGCAAATTAATCGTTAGAAGAATCAACGACAAATAATTAAGAAAGGAAATTGATAGATATGTCACGTAGTTTAAAAAAAGGTGCATTCTGTGACGAATACTTACTTAAAAAAGTAGACGCCCTCAATGAATCAAATAAAAAAGAAGTCATCAAGACTTGGTCACGTCGTTCAACAATTTACCCTTCATTTGTCGAACATACATTCGCTGTCTATAACGGACACGAACATATTACAGTCTATGTCACTGAAGATATGGTTGGTCATAAACTCGGTGAGTTTGCGCCAACAAGAACCTTCAAGGGACACCATGGCAATAATGCAGAAGATAAAGCTGCAGCTAAGAAATAGGAGGTAAGTTTGATGGCAACAGAAAAGAAAACTTCAACTAAGAAGACTACCGCTAAGAAAACTACTAAAAAAGAAGTTGTTGAAGCTGAAGTCGTAAATGAAACAAAAGTTGAAGAAACTCCAAAAACTAAGAAAACTTCTAAAAAATCTCAAATAGTTGAAGAAGTTAAAAAACCATTAGTTACCTCAGCCCGTGCAGTCGCTTATGATGTACGTGTGACACCACGTAAGGCGCGCTTAGTAATTGATTTAGTAAGAGGAAAAGGTGTAAATGAAGCACTTGGAATTCTTGCTAACACTAACAAAGCTGCCTCACCAATTGTTGCAAAAGTAATTAAGAGTGCTGCTGCAAATGCGATTAATAACTTCGGTATGGATGAAGATAACTTATACATCGCTGAGATATATGCTTGCGATGGACTTAAGATGAAAAGATATCTTCCACGTGCTAAAGGATCCGCAAGTGGCTTAGTAAAAAGAACATCCCACATTACAGTTGTGGTTAAATCTAAATAAGGAGGAACGTAAAATGGGTCAAAAAGTTAGTCCAGTCGGCATGCGTGTTGGCATCAATCGTGAATGGAATTCACGTTGGTTTGCTTCAGACAAAGATTATGCCAAGTTCCTTCATGAAGATATTAAAGTTCGTAAATATCTTGAAAAAGAACTTAAAGACGCCCTTTTATCTCATGTTGAGATTGAAAGACGCAAAACTGCTAAAGGACACGATGTAGTTGTTAAAATCTTCGTCGCTCGTCCTGGTGTAGTCATTGGTCAAGAGGGTGCAAATATCGACCGTATTAAAAAAGTGGTCGCTAAAATGCTCAAGGGTAGTGATGTAAGACTTGATGTTGTTGAAGTCAAAAATCCTGATTTAGATGCAAATTTAGTTGCTCAATCAATTGCTACCGAACTAGAAAACCGTGCTTCATTTAGAACTGCTCAAAAGAAAGCAATTCAACGCGTTCGTAGAGCAGGTGCTAAAGGAATTAAAACAATGGTATCTGGTCGTTTAGGTGGTGCTGATATCGCTCGTAGCGAAGGCTATAAAGATGGTATTGTCCCACTAACAACACTTAGAAGTAATATCGACTTTGCTATCAAAGAAGCTGTCACTCCTTATGGTAGATTAGGCGTTAAAGTCTGGATCTGTAAGGGTGAAGTTCTTAAAGATAAAAAAGAAGATACAGCCGTGAAAGGAGATAGATAATATGTTACAACCAAAAAGAGTAAAATATCGTCGTCCACATGGTATTAAATACGAAGGCCTTTCAAAAGGTGGAAACGAAGTTTCCTTTGGTGAATACGGTCTTCAAGCTGTAACTGGGGCGTGGGTCACTGCTCAACAAATTGAGTCAGCTCGTATTGTATTGTCTCGTTACACAAAGAAAGAAGGAAAGGTCTATATTAGAATCTTCCCTCACTTAGCAAAAACTAAAAAACCTGCTGAAGTTCGTATGGGTTCTGGTAAAGGTAATCCAGAATTCTGGGTCGCAGTAGTTAAGACTAACAGAGTCATGTTTGAGATGGCTGGCGTTCCTGAAGAAGTTGCTCGTGAAGCTCTTCGTTTAGCGGCCTATAAACTCCCATGTCGCTGTAGAGTCATCGCAAAAAAGGAGGCTAAATAAAAATGAAAGTTAGTGAATTGCGTGAATTAAGTAATGAAGAACTTAATGAAAAGATTTACCTCCTCAAAGAAGAATTATTCAATCTTCGTCGTAAAAAAGCTGTTGGACAACTTGAACACGGTGAGGAAGTAAGAAAAGTTCGCAAAGATATCGCACGTGCTTATATGGTGCAACGCGAAAGAGAATTAGGCATTAAATAGGAGGATTAGACAATGGAAAGAAATAGAAGAACATCTGTACAAGGCGTTGTCGTTTCTAACAAGATGAACAAAACAATTGTTGTCGAAGTCGAAACTCACAAAAAACATGCTAAGTACGCAAAACGCGTTAAATATTCTAATAAGTATTACGCGCATGATGAGAATAACACTGCCAATGTTGGTGATACAGTTACCTTAATGGCATGTCGTCCACTCTCAGCCTTAAAAAGATGGAGACTTGTCTCAATCGATAAAAAGGCTCAAGAAGATATCAAAGTTGCTGAACAAGAATTAATAGCTGAAGAAAAACTTGAAGAAGCTGAAGCTAAGACTGAAGAAAAAGTTGAAACAGTTGCTGTTGAAACCAATGAAAATCCAGTTGAGGAAAAGGCTCAAGAAGTTAAAAAAGCTCCAGCTAAGAAAGTAGCAAAGAAAGCACCAGCTAAAAAGGCTGAAGAAGAATAAGGAGAAAGATTATGATTCAAAATGAAACAAATCTTGTGGTTGCCGATAATTCAGGCGCTCGCTCTGTTAGAGTCTTCCGTCTTAAAGGTGGTAGCAACCGTAAATCAAGTAGCATTGGTGATATTGTCACTTGTGCTGTAAAAGACGCCATTCCAAATGGACGTGTTAAAAAATCTGATATCGTTAAAGGTGTCATCGTTCGCACCAAACACGCTATCAATAGACCTGATGGAACAACAATTGCCTTTGATGATAACGCTATCGTTTTAATTGATGACAATGGTGCCCCAGTAGGTACACGTGTCTTTGGACCAGTGGCCCGTGAACTCCGTGACAAGGGTGAAACATATATGAAAATTGTTTCCCTTGCGACTGAAGTTCTATAAGGAGGAACGTTTAATGAAAATACTTAAAGGTGATAAAGTTGTCGTTATCGCTGGTAAAGACAAAGGCAAAACTGGTATTGTCCAAGCTGTCTATCCAAAAGTAGGCAAAGTCGTTGTCGAAGGCGTTAATGTTCATAAAAAACACAAAAAGCCAACTCAACAAACTCCAGAAGGCAGTATTCTTGAAGTTTACGTTCCAATCGATGTTAGCAATGTCGCTATCGTTGATCCTAAAACAAAGAAAGCAAGCCGTGTCGGTTATAGTGTTGATAAGAATGGTAAGAAAATTCGTGTCAGCAAGGCCAGCGGTAGCAAGCTAGACTAAGGAGGAAAAATAAATGGCAGAAGTAAAGAAAACTCCAGTTAAGAAAGCAGCTCCTAAAAAACAAACTGCTCCTAAAACTGTTGAAAATGAAGCTAACAAAACCAAAGAAGTTGCTCCTAAAGCTCCAGCTAAAAAAGTTGCAAAAGGTAATAAGGTTCGAACTGAATCTACAAGATTACTCGATAAATTTGAAAAAGATGTTAAACCTGCTTTAGTTGAAAAATTCCATTACACATCAACTATGCAAGTGCCACATCTTGATAAAATTGTTATCAATATTGGTGTCGGTGATGCATTAACTAATAATAAGGCTCTTGAAGAAGCTGTTAATGAACTTGGTATCATCACTGGTCAACACCCAGTTACAACAAAAGCTAAAAAGTCCATCGCTAACTTCAAACTTCGTGAAGGACAAGCTATTGGTTGTAAGGTCACCCTTCGAGGTGTAAGAATGTATGAATTCTATGATCGTCTTGTCTCAATTGCCTTACCACGTGTTCGTGATTTCCGTGGTGTTTCCAAAAATTCATTTGATGGTCATGGTAATTACACTCTTGGTGTTAAAGAACAACTTATCTTCCCTGAAATTGAATACGATAAGGTAAACAAGATTCGTGGAATGGATATCGTCATTGTTACAACGGCTAACACTGATGAAGAAGCCTATAGTTTACTTGAACTATTAGGTATGCCGTTTAAGAAATAGGAGGTCTCACAAATGGCTAAAACTAGTTTGAAGGTCAAACATTCAAGACCAAAAAAATTCAAAGTTAGAGAATATACTCGTTGTGAACGTTGTGGACGTCCTCATTCAGTTTATTCAAAATTCAAATTATGCCGTGTTTGTTTACGTGAATTAGCTTATAAAGGCGAAATTCCAGGCATGAAAAAATCTAGTTGGTAATAAGGAGGAGTTAAATTATGATGACAGATCCAATTGCAGATATGCTCACAAGAATTCGTAATGCGAATGCTCTTCGTTATGCTAGTGTTTCAATGCCAAGTAGCAAAATGAAAGTTGAAATCGCAAAGATTCTTCTTGATGAAGGCTTTATATCTGATTTCAAAGTTGAAGGAAATGTTAAAAAAGAATTAACAATTTCCCTCAAATACGGAGTTAATGGTCAAAGAGTTATCTCTGGCTTAAAGAAAATCTCCAAACCAGGTTTACGTGTTAACGTTAAATCTGATAAGCTTCCACGTGTATTAAGTGGCTTAGGTATCGCAATTATCTCTACAAGTAAAGGAGTCGTAAGTGACAAAACCGCTCGCGCTTTAGGCGTCGGTGGTGAAGTTCTCGCTTACGTTTGGTAATTATTATGTCAAGAATTGGTTTAAAAGTTATCAAAGTCCCAACTGGTGTTACTCTTACTCAAAGTGAAGATAAAATGGTCGTTAAAGGACCTAAGGGTACATTAGAAGTTAATATTCCATCCGTTATTCATGTTGAATGCAAGGATGGCGAAATTAAATGCACACGTGCCAATGAAGAAAAGCACACTAAACAACTTCATGGTACAACACGCGCTAATCTTAATGATGCAATCGTCGGTGTTACTGATGGTTTCAAAAAAGAATTAGTTATTGTTGGTATTGGTTATCGTGCTGAAATGAGAGGTGCAAACATTGTTATGCATGTCGGATATTCTCACGAAATCGTTCTCAAACCAGAACCAACTGTTACAATCAGCTGTAAATCCCCAACTGAAATTGTCGTTGAAGGTATTTCTAAACAAGCAGTCGGTCAAACAGCAGCCTTAATTCGCGGAACCCGTGAACCAGAACCATACAATGGTAAAGGTGTCATGTATAAGGGTGAACATATTATCCGTAAAGAAGGTAAACGCGCTGGCGCTAAGGCATAAGGAGGATTAAGAAATGATTAATAAAGAATCTAAAGCATCAGTTCGTGCTCGTAAACACGAACGTGTAAGAGCAAAAATTTCTGGAACTCACGAATGCCCTCGTTTAGTAGTTTTTCGCTCGAATAAACATATTGAGGCTCAAGTTATCGATGATACAAAAGGAGTAACCCTTGCATCTGCTAGTAGTGTTGCTCTTAAACTTGAAAACGGTAGCAATGTTGAAGCCGCTAAACTTGTCGGTGCTGAACTTGCTAAAGTATGCAAAGCTAAAAAGATTTCAAAAGTAGTCTTCGATCGTGGCGGTTATTTATATCATGGTCGTGTTGCAGCGCTTGCTGAAGCTGCTCGTGAAGGCGGACTCAAGTTCTAAAAGGAGATTAGTTATGTTAGAAGAAAAAGAAAATGTTTCTGTTGAAGAAAAACCTGAAGAAGCTAAAGTAGCATCTCCTAAAGAAGATAGACGTCCAAGAGGTGATCGCCCACATGGAGATCGTCCAAGAGGAGACCGTAAAGGCGGACAACGTCGTCCTCGCACTGAAGAAGTAAAAGAATACGAAGAAGTTGTTGTTGAAATTAACCGTATTTCCAAGACAGTTAAAGGTGGTAGAAGAATGCGTTTCTCAGCTTTAGTTGTCATTGGTAATAGAAAAGGTAAATATGGTTTCGGAACTGGAAAAGCCGCTGAAGTACCAGATGCTATTAAAAAAGCTCTTGAAGCCGCAAAAAGAAACACATTTAACCTTCATATCGTTAAAGGTGGAACACTTGCTCATGAAGTTAATGGTAAGTTCGGAGCTTGTACTGTATTCTTAAAACCAGCACCAGAAGGTACTGGAATTATTGCTGGCGGACCAGTCCGTGCTATTCTAGATTTAGCTGGTGTCCGTAACGTCTATTCAAAAGTTTATGGTTCTCGTGCACCAATTAACATCATTCGTGCAACTCAAAATGGTTTAGCAAGTTTGAAATCTTATTCACAAGTTCAAGCTTTACGTGCTAAAGCAGAAGAAACTATTGAAAAATAATTGCTGGAGGTAAATTTAAATGAAACTAAATGAACTTAAACATGCCGAAGGCGCAAAAACTCTACGTTATCGTAAAGGTCGTGGTTTAGGAACCGGTAACGGTAAAAACGCTGGTAGTGGTAACAAAGGCCAAAATTCACGTACTGGTGGCGGTGTTCGCCCAGGATTTGAAGGTGGTCAAAACCCATTATATAGACGATTACCAAAATTCGGTTTCCATAATGGTGGACGCGTCGAATATGCCATTGTCAATCTTTCAAGTTTAAATGCATTTGAAGATGGCACTGTTGTGACGCCTACATTATTAATTGAAAAAGGATTAGTTAAAAAAGAACTAGATGGTGTTAAAATCTTAGGTAATGGTACTTTGTCCAAAAAACTAACTGTTAAAGCCAACAAGTTCTCTAAGAGCGCAGAAAAGGCTATCGTAGAAGCCGGTGGCAAAGTCGAGGTAATCTAAGAATGCATAAAATCGCCTCTATCTTCAAGAATAAGGAAATTGTAAATCGTATTTTCTTTACGATTATGATTCTTCTTGTCATTCGTATAGGTGCGGCGATCACTGTTCCGGGCATTACTGTCTCTGATACATTATCAGACGCTCTTACGAATGCAAACGCAGTGGCACTTATGGACTTAATCGGTGGTGGAGCTCTTCAAAATTTCTCCATCTTCGCATTAGGTGTTTCTCCATATATTACCGCTCAAATTATCATTCAACTTCTCCAAAAAGATGTTTTGCCTGCTTTAACTGAATTATCTAAGCAAGGTCAATACGGTCGTAAAAAGACTGAAATGGCGACTAGATATCTAACACTCATGTTAGGTGCAGTTCAAGCTTATGGCATTATTAAAACAATGGAAAATAGTGAATATATCACTATTAATCTAGATACTGGTAGTTTCTGGACATACGCCTATATCATTACTATTATGCTTGCGGGCTCAATGCTTGTGATGTGGCTTGGTGACCAAATTACCGAAAAAGGACTTGGCAATGGTATTTCTGTTGTCATCTTCGCAGGTATTGTTCGTAGTTTACCACTTCAAATTAGTGGTGCTTACAGTATGTGGGTTGGTGATGTTTATAAAGAAACTCCAGAACTCATCAAAGGTGGATTCCAGTTTGCTTTATATCTCCTTTCCTTCCTACTTATCTTTGCGTTCGTTGTCTTTATCGAACTTGCAAAAAGAAAAATACCTGTTCAACACAGTGGAAAAAGTGGACAGACTCAATCAATGGCTAAAGCGAGTTTCCTTCCAATTAAGGTAAACTCCGCTGGTGTTATTCCAGTCATCTTTGCATCCTCTATTCTCACTGTTCCTTCAGTTATCGCTAGCTTTATTTCTAGTGATGCTGCTAATGCGAACTGGTTAAAAATATTCTCCTATAGTGATCTATATGAGATGCCAGGCGCAAACGGATCTGTGTGGTATATGCCTTGGGGTTTATTAATTTACATTACCCTTGTTGTCATGTTCACATTCTTCTATGCTTCAATTCAGATTTCTCCTGAAACACTTGCGGAAAACTTCCGTAAGAACGGTTCTTATATTCCTGGTATTCGTCCAGGTAATGAAACTGAAAGATATGTTCGTAAAGTCGTCAATCGAGTTACATGTATAGGCGCTATTGCTCTTGCATTTATCGCCGCATTACCACTTGTCTTAACGATTTCTGGCATATTTGGTGAAAATAAGTCACTCGCCATTGGCGGAACCGGACTTATTATTGCTGTTGGTGTTTCTTTAGAAATTATGAATCAAATTGATGGGCTACTTGCTGGAAAAACTTTTGATGAAGTTCAAGCAACAGCCGGAAGGGAATAAAAATAATGATGAATATAATTCTCATGGGCCCTCCTGGTGCAGGAAAAGGTACTCAGGCAAAGCTCATTATTGCTGAACATAATATTCCTCATATTTCAACAGGAGATATGTTCAGAGATGCAATCAAAAACCAAACCCCACTTGGTGTGATTGCTGCTAAATATATTAATGATGGACACTTAGTTCCAGATGATGTCACAATTGGGTTAGTTAAAGAGAGACTATCGCAGGATGATTGTGCGAAAGGATTTATTTTAGATGGATTCCCACGCACAATCCCTCAAGCAGAAGCTCTCGATGAACTTACCAAAGAGATTGGACGTCCTATCGACGCTGTCATCAATATAGATACTCCACGTGAAATGCTCTTTGAACGTATTGGTGGTCGTAGAGTATGTAAAGTCTGTGGAGCGCCTTATCACATTGTCACTCGTAAACCTAAAGTAGAAGGTATTTGTGACAAATGCGGTGGCGAACTTATCCAAAGAAAAGATGATAACGAAGAAGCATTGTCGACAAGACTTGATATCTACATTAAAGACACTGCTCCAATACTTGATTTCTATCAAAAGAAAGGGTTACTCCATACTTTCGATGGAACTCAAGGAGCCGATAACTTAATGGCAGAAATTAACAAGATTTTGGAGGCTAATAAGTGATAGTCATTAAGACTCCACGCGAACAAGATTTGATGAGAAAGGCAGGGCATGTTGTCGCTCTTGTCTTCAAGGAATTAAAAGATTACATAAAACCTGGCCTTTCGACTCAAGATGTCGCTGATATGTGTGAAAATATCATTCGCAAAAATAACGCATATCCTACTTTCCTAGGAATGTATGATTTTCCAGGAAGCGTCTGTGTCAGTGTTAACGAAGAAGTCGTTCATGGAATTCCCTCTAAACATAGAATTCTCCGTGAAGGCGATATCGTTAGTGTTGATGTTGGTGCAACCTTAAGCGGATATATTGGTGATGCGTGTCGCACATATCCAGTTGGTATTATCTCTAAAGAAGCTCAAGAACTAATTGATGTTACTGAAGGCTCCTTCTGGGATGCTGTAAATAAATTTGCACATCCAGGAGCCAGACTTGGAGATATAAGTCACGCTATTCAAGAATATTGCGAATCTCGTGGATATTCTATTATTCGTGATTATACAGGCCACGGTGTTGGCTCAACTCTTCACGAAGACCCATATATACCTAATTATGGGGAAGCAGGAACTGGCCCAGTTCTAAAAGAGGGTATGTGTCTAGCGATTGAACCAATGGTCGCAATTGGACACTATGCGGTCCGCGTCGGTAAAGACGGTTGGGTCGCAAGAATGAAAGATGGCAAATTATCAAGCCATTATGAAAATTCAATACTCATTACCAAGGACGGATATGAAGTCCTGACAATGCTAAAGGAGGATCATCATGGCTAAAGATGGTGTCATCGAGGTAGAGGCAACAGTCGTTGAAGCATTACCTAACACAATGTTTAGAGTTAAGCTTGAAAACGGAGTCATAATTCTCGCCCACGTTTCTGGTAAAATCCGTATGCATTACATTCGCATCTTACCAGGCGATAGAGTTATGGTTGAAATCTCGCCTTACGATTTAACACGTGGGCGTATCACATTTAGATACAAAAATTAGAAGTAGTTAAATCTACAGGAGGAAAATATTTATGAAAGTACGTCCCTCAGTCAAACCTATGTGTGAAAAGTGCAAGGTAATCAAAAGACATGGTAAAGTCATGGTCATTTGTGAAAATCCAAAGCACAAACAAAGACAAGGTTAATTATAGGAGGAAATAATCAATGGCACGTATTGTTGGAGTTGATATTCCAAATGAGAAGCGTGTTGTTATCTCCCTTACCTACATTTATGGTATCGGACACACAACCGCACACAAAATTTGTCAAGCTGCTAAAGTTGATGAAGATATTCGCGTTAAGAATTTAACCGAAGAACAACTAGCCGCTATTAGACAAGAAGTTACAAAACACAAAGTTGAAGGTGAATTACGTCGTGAAGTCGCCCTCAATATTAAACGTTTACAAGAAATTGGATGCTATAGAGGTATTAGACATCGTAAAGGTTTACCAGTTCGTGGACAACGTACACGTACAAATGCTCGTACAAGAAAAGGTAAGCGTAAAACGATTGCTAATAAGAAAGTAGCAACCCAAGGTTAATGAAAGGAGTGTAAGTTATGGCAACCAAAACCACATCACGTAAGAAAAAAATCAAACGTGCATTTACAAAAGGTACTGCTCATATTCACAGCACCTTCAATAACACAATTGTCACTATCTCTGATGATCAAGGTAATGTCATCTCTTGGTCTTCTGCTGGTGCGTTAGGCTTTAAAGGAGCAAAGAAATCTACTCCATTTGCCGCTCAACTAGCAGGTGAAGCAGCAGCTAAAGTTGCTTTCGATCAAGGATTACGTACTGTCGATGTCAATGTCAAAGGACCTGGCCCAGGTCGTGAAGGCGCTATCCGTGCCTTAGCGAGTGCTGGTTTACAAGTCTTATCAATTACTGATACAACACCAGTTCCACATAATGGATGCCGTCCACCAAAGCGTCCACGAGGCTAATTTTAGGAGGAAATATATATGGCAAATCTTGCAAAACCATTTCAAAAAGCAACATTTAAAGTTGCAAGAGTTCTTGAAAAAGATAATTATGGAAAATTCGTTATTTCTCCTCTTGAAAGAGGCTTTGGCTTAACAATTGGTAATTCCTTACGTAGAGTCCTTCTTGCTTCCTTACCAGGTGCGAGTATCTACGCTATTGAAGTTGAAGGAGCACGCCACGAATTTAGTGCTCTTCCAGGCATTGTTGAAGACGTTACATCTATAATTTTAAATCTTAAAGGTTTAGTTCTTAAAATTGATGATGATGACAATGAACCAAAACGTTTAGAAGTTCATGTCAAAGGACCTAAGACTGTCACTGCTGGTGATATCGAGGTTCCAGGACTAGTCACTGTCGTTAATCCTGAACTTGAAATTGCTCATGTCGCTGAAGGCGGAGAACTCAATATGACTCTTTACGCCAGAAATGGACGTGGCTATGTCACTTCTGAAATGAATAAACCAGATCGTAAGACCCAAAAAGAAAAAGGTCTTTCTACAATCGGTTTGATCGCAACAGATTCTAATTATTCACCAGTTGTTCGCGCTAGTTATAGTGTTGAACCAGACCGTGTTGGTCATGATTCAAGATTCGATAAATTAACTCTCGAAGTTGAAACAAATGGTTCAATGACTCCTCAAAAAGCAGTCGCTTTAGCTAGTGAAATGCTCATCGTTAATTTAGAACCATTCACCGATCTTGAAAAAGCAGTCGTTGAAATGAATATGATTAAAGAAGAAGTTCCAGTTGTTGAAAACAAACTTGAAAATATGCCAATTGAAGAACTCGACTTATCTGTTCGTAGCAATAACTGTTTACGTAGAGCTAACATCTTAACTGTCTCTGAATTAACTCAAAAGAGTGAAGAAGAAATGATGAAAGTTAAGAATCTTGGTAAAAAATCACTTAAGGAAATCAAGGAAAAACTTGCCGCAAACGGCTTGTCATTCCATGAATATGTTCCGGAATAGGAGAATAATATGGCAGCACAAGGACGTAAAAATGTTCATGGTAAAGCTGGCGTTCGCTTTAAAGCCGGATATACCAAATCAAAACACGAAAATAAGTTAAGAACACTCGCAACTGACTTAATCAAATATGAAAGAGTTACAGTTACAAGTGGAATGGTCAAAGAACTCAAGAGTTTAACTGACCATCTTGTCACACTTGGTAAACGTGGCGATTTACACGCTCGTAGACAAGCAGCCGCCGTTGTTAGAGGTGCTAGAAGCGAAGATAATTCAGCTTTAGACAAACTCTTCGGCGAACTTGCTACTCGTTATGAAAAACGTAACGGTGGATATACTCGCGCATTAAAAGCTGGTTTCCGTCGTGGTGATAACGCTCAACTTGTTATTGTTGAATTAGTTAAATAAGCATTAGTAAATGAGCTCTATAGGCCTTATTCTATAGAGCTTTTTATTATGCTTTTATCAAGATAAAGAATTGTGATATATTTTTTGTTATGAATGAGAAGGCTTTAATTCATAGAATTACAGGTATTGGACTATTTACTGGCTTAACAATTATTTTACAAGTTATCGCTAATGTTTTACCTGTTGGTACATTATCGATATCTTTAGCACTATTTCCAATTAGTTTATGTGCAGTTATTTTTGGCCCATTAGCGGGCTTATTTGTCGGTTTAATTGAAGGTGTTATGGTATTGTTTGCTAACGGGACAAGTTTATTTCTAGCCTATAATCCGTTTATGACTGTTTTATTATGTTTATTAAAAACTGGATTAGCGGGTCTATTTGCTGGATTAATTATGAAACCATTTAAAAATAATCATCCATTTATTGGCTCTATATTAGCATCAATTATAGTTCCTTTAATAAATACTGGATTATTTTTGCTTGGAACATTTTTCATTTTCTCAGGAGCGTTTTCTAAAGAAGTTAACGCTGAATATTTCTTGTTTATTTTAACCACACTTATTGGACTTAATTTCTTTATTGAATTAGGTGTTAACGCTTGTTTATCGCCAGTCTTATATAGAATTTATCAAATTATCTTATCTAAAATAAATTAAAGATTTGGTAATTATAAAAGATTCGTTTTATTTTTATACTTGCCTTACATAAGGAAATGTTTACATAAAAATAAATAAAATCCAGACTATCTATAATTTCCATTACAAGTATATAACCTAATAATTCTTTTGTTGTTTTGTGACATAAACTTGAAATTCGTTAATTAATCAGAGTGCACAATCATTAATTTTTATTTTATAATGTTAAAAGTTATGAATATTTTGTTAGGCGCTCCTGAAATCACTTTAATATCAATTGCATCTTCTGTTGGCTTTGTTCTTATCGTCTTTTTAATATGTTTCTTCAGTGTCAAAAATAGAATCAAATTATTAAATAAAAAATGTGATGAAACATATTATTC
>CAVIPP010000016.1:20336-22487 GCA_963644615.1 Oscillospiraceae bacterium | reverse complement strand
TCCTTAACTTAAATTATATTTTCCACTAATTTTAGCAATCGTTATCCTTAATAAATGAAATCTAAATTTGTCTACCTCTCTAACTAAGATTATCACGTAATAGTCTCAGTTAGTCTCATATCGAAAAAGTTAGCAATTTATCAGTTATTTATTTATTAAAAACGCGTCCAATTGGACGCGCATTGAATAGGCAATTATTAGCTAATTATATCTTCTTCTTTTGCTAAATATATATCCTCCGATGAGGGTAACGCTTATGAAGGAAACAATGGTTATAACTAATATTGCATTATCGCGAGAATGGCTCGCTAATCGTATAGCGTTTGATGGGCTAGTTCGTAGTTGACGATTCATAAAGTTTGAATAACTCTCTTCACCATATTTAATAATGATGTAGTCATAGGTAAATAAAGCCTTTTGAAGGTTGCTTCCTGTTGAGGAGGCAACGCCTAATCTAAATTCTTCTTTATCGCTATTAGATAGAAGGTTATATTCACTAGCAAGAAGAGCCCATGACCAATAAGTTGAACCTTCCTTGATGTTAAAGGTTGGAGGAGTAACTCCAGTTGCATCGCAGTTAATCGCGCCTAAGAACTTTAAGGCGTATTCCTCAACAGATGAGGATTGGACAAGCTTATAAAGCTTAACTCCAGTTGTATCACTATAATATCTAAACCTATGAGCGGACACACTGTAATTCAAGTGACGTCCATTCGTCCCCTTGATGAGCACTTTATTTGGATTGTCGGTATCGGTGTTATCAAAGCTAATCGTATTGACGATTGGCTCATCCTT
Organism: Oscillospiraceae bacterium; assembly: GCA_963644615.1. GTDB lineage: Bacteria > Bacillota_I > Bacilli_A > RFN20 > CAG-826 > Fiminaster. Next base: position 21,692 of record CAVIPP010000016.1, on the reverse strand, counting down.
AACTAATAGCCCATTGTCATTTTTTGTAACTGAACCAATATATTTATTGGTAATGCTACTTTTAATCGAATAAGTCGTCTCGCCGTTATCATTTACTCCAAGCTTAGCGATCGACCATTCTAATTCTTGACCCGTAGTAATCAAGCCTGATGAGTCAGTTACCGTTTTATAATTGTTTTCTACATCTAAGGTAGTTAACCCTGAATTCATCGCGTATGAAGATGAAGTATTGCTATCGACGATGAGATAACTTCCTGTCCAATCAGATAAAGATGAAGTGACTAATTGATATTGCTTAGTCGCATAGACGCTTATACGGAATGACTTAGTCTTAGTTATTCCTCCTTCAGAGTATGAAATCTCGACATCTTTTCCTGGAACATCAGTTACTGTAAATGTATAACCATTAGCAATTGATGAGGTGACGTTAGTGGTGACATCCTTAGATTCACCAGATTCATCCTCTCTATCATAAGCCATGACTATTAAGCCAGTTGATGAATATGATTCACCGACGTGATAAATAAGATTATCAGGCGCGGACATAATCGAGATATGATCTAATGTCCCAAATGTCCCTGCATCAGTTAACGTGATATCGATTGATTTTATTCCAACCGCCCCGTTATCACTTATTTGATGACCGTTATAGCCTAGGGTAAACATCGTATCGTTTAAGTTATCTAGTGATAATGATAATTCAGTGCCAGTATCTCCGTTCATGGTAAGAGATGATAACGCGGATGAAGAAACACCACTTCCCTTATGAAGGGATAATGTTGGATAAGTACGTGTGTATCTCGTAACTAAAACAATTTCGATCGATACAATCTTTTTCCCATCTTCCGTTAACTTAAAGTTGAGTGCTTCGGTGACTGAATCAGTCTTAGCGCCAATGCAAGGATAGGTTGAGCCAACGCCGGAAGTTTGTTTATTGGCGAATTTAAACTCTAAAGTCGCTCCTATAGATGCGCCTATATCAACATTTGTTAACGTGTGCGTGGCATAGGTTGTGCCCCACGTCTCGCCTGATTTAGTTGTATACGTAGCGAAGTTTTTGCTCAAATCATAGATGACACCCGTCCCCTCTTTAACGGTAATTGGTAAAGTTACTGTCTTACCATCATAGGTTATCGTTATAGATGTATCTGATGAAGTTAATGACGTCGTTAGACTAGGAGCAAAGGTAAACGCACTTTCATTGTTTTTATAAGTCAAAACATTTGAGGTGGTATCATCGTATTTTCTAAGAATCGATAGATTTGTTGGATCAAATTTATCACCGGCATAATATCGAGTTTGAGGCGTTGTGTTCACCTCAATGCTTGTAAGCGTCGCCGGCGCGGCTCCTGGATT
>CAVIPP010000016.1:0-19735 GCA_963644615.1 Oscillospiraceae bacterium | reverse complement strand
GCAAAGCCAAAGCCTAAGGCGGTTATTCTTTTTATTAATTTATTCATAATGTACCCCTTTTAATATTCTTATTAAGGCTATAAGCCTATAGATGCATGCTTTTATGTCTAAGAAGACATTCCTTGCATATCAAATATTAAAAAGAGAAAATTTCGTCAATAAATTTAAAGATTCATAAATAAGAAAGATAGATAGAAACAATAAAATAGTTGATAAATGAATGAAAAATAGAAACAAGGAAAAAACAATAACTTTTCAAAAATCGCTTTCCCAATGAAAATGTGGAGAACGAATAATAATTGTCCTAAACATTAGTAAATAGTTCTTATAAAAATCAGCCTCATTATCTAATTGAAATGATTTGCCATTTTATCCGTTTTCAATGCAGTTTATATAGTCTAATTAGAAGTGGTCTCGCTTATTATCGCTTATCCATTTTGCTTATTGATGAGGGAAGTGTTTTCAATCCATAATCTTTCAAAAGACAATATTTATCTTCTAGCTTCGTTTATCCCGCATTAGGTATGTAGTAGGTATCTTTACGCCCTTTATCTCCAATTCTTTTAATGTAACCCAAGTCAACTAATTTATTTAATATCCTAGTCGCACTTCTTTTATTAATTCTCAAATCAGAGACGATATTTCCGCGCTTAATTCTTCCAAACTTGTTTATATACTTAAGAACATTTTTTTCATGTAGGCTTAATATTTTAATATCGTCACCATACTGTCTTTGAGAAGATGAAAAATAGTTAATGCTATATTCAAAACTCGTTCTATTTAAATCAAAATCTATTAAGCCAATCGACATAGCATTTCTTAAAACTCGATAATAATTTGATGGTATTAAAGTTATTTTTGATAAGAACAAAACAATAGAATCCATTTGTTTTTGATTGTCTTTTTTTCCGTTAAATCCTCTAACTTTTACTACTTGTGCATCATCTAACTGTTCAATCATAATTTTATGTTCGAATAAATTGCTATGTTTGATAGCAAATACAATAATTGATTTAAATAAACCAAAGCTAACCTCAGGAATATCTCTTCTAATTAAATTACCTCTTTCTTCATATTTAGGAATGGCTAATTCAAAATAATCGAATAATTTAACAATAGACATAAACGGTGACAAGTTTTGAGAATTAAACCCGTCATTGTCATCGATATAATATAAGATTTGATTACCGTTATAATTAAAGAACCAATATCCAAAACTAGTGAACTCGATTTGATTTTGATTCAATTCTATAAATCCACATTCTTCAAAGGTAGTTCTTAGATCTTTTTTAAAATTGCATTGAGACAAAAACATTGATTCAGCATGCAAATCATTATTTTCTAAAAACAATATAATATCATCCTGCATGATTTTATTATATTATTTTTGTTTATATTGTCAATTTTGTCACTCAAATGTCACTCAAATTAATCAATATATATGATAGTTTTAAGGTACACGACTCCATTCAGTTCTTCTTTGAAATAGATATCTTTTTTATCTCCGCGTTCGCTTTCGATAAGCATATTTATGCCATGATGCTTCTTTTCTACCAGTCCAGCATCAAGCAAGTAGTTCATAAGCATAGGATTATGTGGAATAGAATATGGCTTTCTATCATTAAGTGTTTCTAAAATATTTCCATCACAGATTGGATTATAAACGCATACACTATCTTGGTTAATTTCAATTATTATCCCTTTATTTTGAGAATAATCAGCATGGACAAAAGCATTAATCAATAATTCGCGGCCAGCTTCCTTATTGTGATTGCCGAAAATATCTTTTAAAAGAATTGAAAAATCCTTAATGTTTCCCTTGTTTATAGAAATAGCTTGTTGCAGGGTTTGATAAATATTAGTCTTTTCACCTCTTGATGTCGTATGGGCAAGCAAAGAAATAATAGATTTAGAAAAAAATGCAATCTTGTTTGAAGAGCGATTCGTTGAAGTTCCTTTAATGATTAATCTTTGATCATAAATAGAAATATCGTATCCTGGAAGTACGATTCTTGGGTCAGAATAAAAAGCTAATGCAAACTCTTTATTAACATCGTATTTTGAAATCAAGCCCGGCTCAATCGCATGAGAAATAATCGCCTTTTCAAAAAATACAAACCATTCGTCTGAGGTGATCACCTCATTATCCTTCTTGTGCATATATATACGAATGGCAGACTCATCTAATAACGGTTTGATGCTATCAATAACATCTTTCATTATTTTAGTGCTAACCTTCGATGTAAATCTTAAAAAGAAATCTTCATTAAGCTGCTTCGCTTTTAAAATTAGATCATCATCAAACGAGCAGACAACGCAATTGTCCATAAGCCTTTGTATTCCGAGTCCAGTTATAGAAGGATTAGCGTCCAAACAGCCAAAATAGACTTTTTTAATACCTTTTTCAATAATGTATTCACTACAAGAAGTAGTCCATTTACTTCGTGAATGCTTTGTGCATGGCTCTAATGAAGTAAATATTATAGCGTCGGAAAGATCTTTAAATTCTTGTGATGCTTCCTGGATGATAGTAAATTCTGCATGGTCGCCTATTCTTAAGCCAGATCTAGAAGATACATAAAGTTTATTTCCAATATATAATGCAGCTCCAATAATTGGCTGCGGGATTTTTTCTCCTAAAATGTAATCAGGTTTTTCTTGAGCAGAATATTTAGCGACGTCTAAACATATTAATTGGCAATCTCTAAGAAAATCAATATCGCTATCCATTACATTAAGGAGGCACACAAAATACCCTTTTCCTACCTTAGGATCGTTTTGCTTAACGCGTTTTAAATATTCATTATAAATAATACCCATAGATGCCTTTTATTGAATAAAGATAAACAATATTATTGGCTTTAATTCGACACTTGCGTTCATTTTGTTCTTTGAACGATTCAATTATATAAGCCAAGAACATTTGTTCTCTGTCTAAATACTAGCATGTAATAGTCTCAATTAGTCTCATACCGAAATTCATGCCAGTTTATCGAATGTTTTTTAAACATTGGGATATCTTTAAAAAGCTTGCCAAGAGTGTTCCAACATCAACACTAATTAAATAAAACTAATGTTTACGGTATTTTGAAAGACTTTCATTCGGTGTTTTGAAAAACATTAAATCCATAGAAACGAAAATGTTGTTCGCTGCGCGACTCGTATATCGTATGATGAAATCTCATGATATCATTGCTCCTTCTATCAATGATTTAATCTTAAGATGGCATAAGCAACATTCCTATTAGCGAATTAACAACAGTAATTTAATGGTAAAAATATATATAAAGTATACTTATTTGTATATTATCTTGCAATAATTACCACTTTATAACAAAATATATTTAAAATCGATGATGTTATTATGAAATATTTCAAAGAATTATCTAGCTACAACACATTTTCTTTAGAAGATGCATGTAAAATTATTGGCAATCTTCCCGCGACAAAGAAGTATCTTGGCCACATGGTAAAATCAGGGTATATAAACAAGATACGAAAGAATTTATATACTTGTTATGATGTCGCCTTAAATCAAGATTGCGCCAATCGTTTTCAGATTGCTTCTAGCATCAATAAAAATTCTTATATCGCCTTTCATACCGCTTTCGAATTTTATGGCTTTTATAACCAAATGATCTATAAGATGCAGGTATCATCATCTAAGAGGTTCTCACCTTTTGAATACAATGGCTATTCATATGAATGCTATCTAAATGAAAATAATATTCAAATCGATATCATCCAAGGAGTTAGAGTTACCTCAATCGAACGCACGATAATCGATTCAATAAATATGCTTGGAAAAGTCATAGATATCGAAGAATTAATTAAATGTCTTGATCTCGTTTCTCTTGTTAATGAGAAAAAACTATTAGAGGTTCTAGAATCATACGATAAAGATGTGTTATATCGAAAAGTAGGATATGTTCTTTCCTGTTATAAAGACGAGTTCAAATTAAGTAAATCTTTCTTTGATACTTGCCTAACTAAAGGCGATATATCTAATCGTGGATATCTTGTAAATAGTAATAAAGATAATCTCGTGTTTAATTCTAAATGGGGCCTTTACGTCTATCCAAATCTAAGAAGTGTAAGCGATAAAGGAGGCAATTTAGATGTTTAAATATTCAACAAAAGAGATCAATGAAATCGCAAATGAGGCGAATTTTAACAAGAACACTTGTGAAAAAGTTTTGAGGCTATTTTCGATATTAAATTCATTGCCGCTATCAATAAAAAATCATTTATTCCGAACGTTCTTTTTGAAAACTATCACATTGAAAATGTTTCGCATCACCCAATGGGTTTGTGGAAAACCAAATAGTCTTATATCAAAAATCTCTTCATATTTTAACGAATGTTTTAAACGTAGAGATATCTTTAAATAGCTTGCCATGAGCGCTTCAACGTCAATAATAATTAAAAAAACAAGGTTTCGGTGTTTTGAAAGATTTTAATTCGGTATTTTGAAAAATGTTAAATCGAAAAATGTGGACTTTTAACCTAAAAAAGACATACAACAAAAGCATCAAAAACATTTGTCTACTTTTAGGTAACCAGTTCATTACCAGTTCAAAAAACCCAAATTATAAACGAATAATCTGTCTATAAATCAAAAATTCCATTGAAACACATTATAAAATTAGTAAAATATAACTGAGGTAGACAAAGATGAAGTTATTAAAATTTAAAATTCCCAATGGCTATAAAATGCTTGAAAAGGGCTTTGAAGTTAGTTTCTTAACCAAGACAAGAGTTAACAAGAATATCGAGAATAACGATTTGATCGAACTTGAACCTGGTCTATATTATCCATTGCAAACAACCTTTATCGGTAAAAACTCTTCTGGAAAGTCTACTGTTCTTCTTCTAATTCATCTGATACTAGCATTTATTAGAAACGGAAGAATACCAATTCGTTATATATCTGATCAGGAAAAGTTTGTTCTAGAATTTATGTTCTATGATAACGGATATATTTATTGTTACGATGGCACTTTTTCAAAATTAACGCTAATTAATAACGATTATATGATTGTTGAAAACGAATCGCTTAAGAAGACGTCATTTAAAGAGAGTTATAAGAAAGATTTAAGTAATATATCCTTTCTCAAAGAAAACATAATTACGCCAAATATCGGAAGCGATACATCAGGGATAACTAAATTTAAATTTAACGATGCATCAAGTTTTGTTGATGTCGTATCTCAAGAGCCATCTAATCTTTCAGATATCATCAACATTATCAAGGATATCTATGGAAAAGATTCATTTAATACACTTGTTAGATTATTCGATGACAGCGTTGAATCAATCGATTCGCTAAGACTAGACGATAGTTCAGTCGCCTTTAAATTTAAACGCGTAAATCAACCGGAAATGACTGTTAATATTTCATATCTAAAGGAGAGACTTTCCTCGGGTACATATAGAGGAATATATCTATTTGCAACATCTCTTCTAGCCTTTAGGCTCGGTGGCGATGTCATCGTGGATGAGATTGAAAAGAGTTTCAATAAGAATTTAATTGAAAACCTAATAATCTTATTCAATGACAAAAGAATAAATAAGAAAGGTGCTTCGCTAATATATTCAACCCATTATTCTGAACTACTCGACAATAGCAAGAGATGTGACAACATAAATGTCTTACATAGAAATGGCGATGTTATAACGGTAAATAACATGTGCACATCATATGAAATTAGAACTGATTTATCAAAATCAAATCAGTTTGAACAAAACGCTTTCGAAAATTTAGTCAATTACGACAGATTGATGGATTTAAGGAGAATACTTCTTAAATGAAAATTCTGTTAGCGTGCGAAGGTCAGAGTGAAGTTTATCTATTAAATGGATTGATTGAAAGAGGATATTTGTCTTTTGATTGTCCGTTGCTATTAGATGAACCTCTCCACTTAAGTTAGCTAACAGAAATAGCTCCGATTATAAACTCTCTTCCTATCGATGAAGAAATAATAGTTTATCGCATTGGCGATACATTGAAAGACGCTCTTTCATTATCAAAATTTAAAATGCGTAGCGAGCATATTAAATCATATAAATATTGCACTAAGAGCGAAGTTGAAATCTTGGTGATTATAAACGAAGGTCTATATGATGACTTCCTTAAAGCGCCGAAAAATACAAAACCAAAATCATTCATCCATGAATATATGCCCTCGTATAAGCCATCGAAGTATTTTCGTGAGCACGATATGGTAGGCGCACTTCAAGAATATAAAAGGGTCAAGAAACATAATAAGGATGAACTGTTCTTAATTGATTTATTGTCTATCAAATAGATAGGAAAACACAAAACATCCGATAATATCGATATAACATCTCACTACTTCAAAGCAACTTCAAAGTCTTCTTGAAGTACATTCAAAGTCTATGGTTAGAGGGAGTTACACGCTTTTGATAGGGACGATCAATACATTAGGTGATAAAGCGCTTAAGCTTTGGGATGTGCATATAATACATCCTTTACCTTTTTCATATTGCGATGAATCTAATTCCATAAAACTTGATACATCCTTAAGTGAATGATTTTCTCCAAACTTGCATTCAACCGCGTATAGTCTTCCTTTGTTAACAAATACTAAATCAACCTCGTGCTGAGAATAGTCGCGGTAGTAATATAACTTTATCGTTTCACCTGCATTATCATAGGACTTTTTTATTTCATTGATGACGAATGTTTCAAACAATCGTCCTTTAAGAAAACTCCTCGATAATGTTTCTTTAGAATCAATGCCTAATAAATAACAAGCAACGCCGGTATCAAAGAAATATATTTTCGGCGATTTAACAATTCGCTTAGTCAATGAATATTCATAATATGGCTCGAGGAGATGAATAATGCCCGTTTTCACCATTACTGATATCCAACTTCTTATCGTCGTCGCGGATATATTTAATTCTTTAGCAAGATTATCGTAATTAAGTTCTTGCCCAGTTAATGAGGCTATTAAGACTAAGAGGTTATAAAACTTAGTTTCATCTTTTAAAGCAATGAGTTCGCAAACATCCTTTTTAAGATAAGTATCAATATAAGATGAATAAAAGATTGATCCTCTAAGGCCATTATCATCAAACAATTCAGGCAACTGTCCTTTGACAATTAAATCGAGGACATCATCTAAAGAAAAGGGGAACATTTTGCTTCTTTCATCAATAATTTTAGGATTAGGAATGAAAGGCACATTATCGCGATTATATATTTCGCTAATCGATAAAGGAGACATTTCTAGAAGCGCTGCACGTCCCGCGAGAGACTCTTTAGTTCTTTCTAATAAATCTTTACGGGATGAAAGAGATAAAATATACATACCATTCGCAGCTTTATTACCTTCTAATCTTCTTTTTTCATTGATGATAAATTCTATTGCTGGGAATAGTTCAGTCGCTTTCTGAGCTTCATCAATGATAAGAGGATAAGGATGATTATTTAAAAATGTCATCGGATCATTCTTAGCCAATAATCTTTCATTTGGATCATTTAAGGTAACATATGAAAAGCCTTTTTTATCATAATCATTGCTTAATAAAGTTGTTTTCCCTACTTGACGAGGGCCAGTCAAAATAATGCATGGAAAGTGTTCTAATGCATAATCAATCACTTTCTTTATGTGCCTTTTTATCACGCTTTTTGCCTCCTACTTTGTAATTTCCACACTTCAACTGTGGAATTTCATAAGTATTATAACACCCCTCACGCAAAAGTTGTTATAGTTTTAACTCTTCTTCCTTAGCGATTCGTTATTAAGACTATGTGATGCGTTAAGGACAATCATGGACAAAAATGCAAATTCTGAATATGCAACAAACTGTATCGTTAAATGTTATTTCTTATTATTAGGATCGTATGTAGATATGCGAGTCATAGCTTCATCAAGGATTTGTTCAGTTGTTTTATCTCCGTTTAAGGCATTAGCGATAATGGAGGCAACTTCTTGACGAATAGCGGATGAACCAACAAATCCAGGGTCAACGAACTTCTTCCATCCTAGTTCAGCATTCATGTAATAATTCTCATTGAGTTTTGCAGATTCAACACGCGCTTTGTCAAATACATTCATATTAGATGTATCACTATTTAATAAACTTTGATATTCATCGCTTTCAACTGCTGATTTAGAAACTGGATAATATCCAGTCTCAGTCGCCCAAGCGCCTTGAAGTTCATCGGTTGATAAGGCGACCATTGCATTAAATGCTTTCCACTTATCTTCATCGCTTCCTTTATCAAATAAAGCCAAATTGGTTCCTTGAGAAATAACAAATTTATGTTCTTCGTCTTTATAAGGAATTGGAGCAATTTTAGTACTAGAACCATCATGAAGGTTGTAACTAATATCACCAGAAGCGCAAATTGCAAACATGCACCTGTTACTTTTAAAGGCAGTAGATGAATAAAAACTATCTGAAATTTCTATAGGTAAGCGAAAGATGCCATTATTGTAAACAGTTTTAAAATAATCAATCGCATCAATGGTCTTTTGTCGATTATCCCCACGTGCAAATTCTGCCCAACCATGTTGATAATTCTTCGCATCTTCTGATGTGTATGATGTATATGATGCACCCCATTGACGAGCGATAGTAATAAACATGTTATCGGTACTATCCCAAGTTAATAAGCAAAATCTTTCTTTATAAACATCGCTACAATCTAAGAGAAGTTCTTTACCAGTTGGTGCTATGCCATCCTCCGCGACAACTTCGAAATCGATATGCTTATCTTTATCAGTCGAATCGACATTGGCATATAAATAATTGCCATACAAATTATCCATAACAGCAAGATATTTAGGGCCAATATCAGTCCATTCATCCCATGTTTCAGGTATTTTAATGGTATTGTCTAGTGATTGAGCATATTCAACGAAATAACTATTGCACATCATAACTTCTGTTGATTTATTAAACGGAAGAGCCATTACGCATGATGTACCATCATCTTCATATTTAAGCGTTTCATTTTCGACCATATAGTCATCGTAGTAATCCGCGAGAAGATCGACATCATGCATTGCGTTGTACGCCTCAATATAAGGATCTAGTTCGAGTTGTATGCCTTGATTGATATATCCCGCGAAGTGGTCTGGATATCCATGAGTAAAATTAGGATATGTTTTTGAAGAAACAGAACTGCTGATACTTGACTGAAGATTATCATAGCTACCAGTAGTAGTGTGGCGGACAGCAATACCTGTTTGTTCTTGATAACGAGTTATTAGACTTTTAACAGCATGAGTGTAAGACGTGCGAAAACCAGTCCAAAATTCTATATTTGACCTTGTTGTTGGAGTTGAAGGGTCATTAGATGCTTCTTTTATAGTCCAAACGCCATTTACCTTAATATATAAGGTAGAAGTATTTAAATCCAAATAAAGATCCCCATCATTACCAAGCGAATCGCTAGGCACTCCATAGCCGGTGTATGATTGAGTACCGCTTTCAGGTGAGTCGGTTGTTGTATTGGTCGAAACCTCAGAAGAGCTTTGATTAACGTTACTAGATTCAATTTGCTGCGAACAAGAAGTTATGGGCGTAATCAAACTAACTGTAAGACCTAAAAGAAATATTTTTGATTGTTTCATAATAACACCCTTGAATAATAAGAAACATGAAATGCATCGTTAACTTTATCTAAAGGTACTTCAACTGTTCTAGATACATAGTTCATTTCACTTTTTAAATCTTCATTAATCTTGCTCTAAACATAAGAAAGCCGTTCCACGAGTCAAAATTAATCTGTTGCTTTACAATTCTTATTCTAGGGAACAAAGAGAATAGGCACAAGTTACAATCACTTTGTCATCTAACATTTGCTTATTAGCATGGCCAATATGGTTAACTAAATCATCACATTCTAATGCTATATCTAAACCTATCAACGCTTCTTTTTCAGCGGTAACCCCTTAATGGTTAACACCAATTAAATCACCAAATCAAATTAACCCAACGCGACATTCTTAGTAAACCGCCGGTGAGATTGAGATGGCTATTATCATTCTTTCTAAAATATTGACCTTCATAGATGTTATCAAAGATAGAATCAATGAATCTAAATTCACTGAAATCACTTTTGATAACATTCTCAAATGTTGTAAATGAATCATAACTCTTAATACCATTTTTATTATATGAGGTCCAAGCAATGATTATGTTCTTCGTTACCATATTCATCAATTCATCATGGATAGATGAATAATACCCTCTCTTGCAATAGCCGCTGGAGATGGAGACTTCATTTGGTCCTTTATTATCGTTATCGACATTATAATCATCCTTACTCATTTGAATAAATGAGCCTGTCTCATCATTAGAGATAGCTACCTCAGAAGAAAATATAGGTGTGAATAAATCTACTGTATATAGCTCAGCACAGGCATTAAAAGATTTAAAGAATATACCCTTATATTTGTTAAATGATAAACGTGAGAATAAATCAAAATTTAAATCAATTCTTGCAACCGTATCATATCCTGAACCTGATGCTGCAACTGCCCCTTCATGCATTTGGAAAAATAAATATGAATCATCGCGTAGAACAAGTCTTGCTAAATCTAGCATTAACAATGTAGATGTTCCCCATGTTGCTCCAAAGAAATGAAAATTATATTCATCGCCATATTTATCAACAAAAGGTGTTAAATCGTGATTTTGATATAGCGTTGAATGTCCTAGGAAAAGGAATAACTTCTTACCATTATCTAAATGTGAGAGTATATCCACTCTTCTAGTTAAGTCGCGGGCGGTCTCTTCATGATTAATGGAATATGTGTTTTTGTTTATATAACATTTATCGCATAAAGGAATGGTTAAAGCATTATCATCGAAATGTTTAATTGAAGAAAACATCACAAATTTAGTTAAAGCATTACCAATGATACAATTGGTCTCTAGATACATTAAATTATCGGATAATACTAACGTTTTCTTGTTCGTATTAATTGCTGAAGATAATAACTTTGTAATCGGCTTATCCTTATATAATCGAGGGATAACTAATGCATCAGATGTATTCTTGCTCTCATCATATGAAACGATTGAATATCCATCATCATTCTCTTCAAATGTAAAACAATTAACATCGCTTTCTTTTACCCATTGAGCATACATAACTAAATTGTCATTACTAAATAATTCATCACTTAATTGCGATCCTAAACTAACTCTTGTGCCGGTTCCATCTTTTTCACTATTCCATGATTCAAGGACATATCCTCTTCGATAAAAATATCGGCTACCTTGCAAACTGCTCGGAGCATACATTCCCTTAGGAAGAAGGAAATCGTATTCGATTATTTCGTTACCATCGCCATCTAATCCCCCATTGCCGTCATATTTAACAAGCGAATTGCCATCTTCAAAATAATTAACATAGATATTTAAATTCTCATTCATTATTAATTTATGTTCACTCGAATAGGAAAAAGGAACACATGTAGTTTTATAATGGTTTTTCGTATAATCGTGAGAATATCCATTATATGAATATGAGATGAATTTCTCCCCAGCATTAGGCGTGCATTTGATAATCACTTCTTCATTTTCAGCATATGAACTCTTATTCGGCGATAATTCAACAATTCCTTTTTTGTTGTCATTAACGATATTAATCGTATAACTACCATCAGGATAAACATAAAAAGATAACTGCATCGACATTTGAATATTGTTAACTGTGTAGATATTATCCACATAGCTACCTATATTAGAGTTTTTATCGTAGTTATATCCTTCATCGATAATCACTTCAAAGGATGCATCATCGCCCTTATTAAGTTCTAATATCGAATCGCTTTTAATCGTATAGTTATCGCCATCAAGTAAAGAGACAGTAATCTTATCGCTTTTAGATAAAGATGTTTCATTACAAGACACTAAGAACAAGCTAAGAAATATAAATGCACATCGCTTAAAACGTTTCATCTTAAAACTCCATTAAATATTCAATATAATTCGACCAATTGTAATCAGTTTTATAATCCGACAGCGATCCTTTAGGAACATAGATTTTTATATTATCCGATGGCTCTTCAAATAGCTTCTTTTGATAATCGACGATAAGCTTTGATGGAACGCTTTGAAGTAGATAAATGCTCTTAAGGTTTTTCGCCCCATTAAACGAACCATTTTCAAGCATGCCGATGTTTGATGTTATTACTAACGTCTCTAAATTATTCGCACCTACAAAAGCATTTCTCGCTATCGCCTTCACCGCTTCGCCATTAAATATTGTCGCTGTCGTCAATTGAGCATCATCTATATGCTCATCAGCGACACCGCTTATCACATAACTTCCAGATACCTTACTATATTTAAAATATGAGGAATAACCATTATCTTTATATTCATCCTCTGGTTTATAATCCGGCTTACTAGGTATATCGAAAGCTTTGATGCTCTTTTCTTGGAAAATATCTCTTTTAATATCGTTGATAAATATCATAGTTCGATATAACGCTCCAGCATCATTTAGATGGAAGTTAGTATCATAGAAATAATGCGAATCAAGGATATATTCTTGAGGGTTACCAACAACCTTATAGTTAAATAAATCTCTAATCTTCCAATAGAAGGAGATGATCTCTTCATTAGATGAATAAACGCATAAATCATTGACAGGGCAAAATGAGAAATATGAAGATGCTCCTTTGCTAGCAATATCCTTTGAGAAATCATTTATATAATCGAAGAATTCGCTCGTATATGTATCGCTATCGTATTTAATAATCGTTGATAAATCATAATGTAGTGACATCTCGTTTTGTAAACGTAGTGAATTAGAATTCTCATCGACATAGCTGACATCACCATATTTATTGAAGTTATCGCGTTTATATACCGTCTCTCCTGGGTCAATAACCTCGTTTATTTGACTTCTTTCATTGACGAAATGGAAATATTCTCCATATAACTTATATCTATCATCAGTTGATAATTTATACATTAAATCGGTTCTATCTTCGAATGCCTTTAATGTTGCATTCGCATCAAAATATAAGCTCATCGATTGCTTATTAATCTCAGGGATAATGAATACCATATCACCTTGGCCTATATATTGTTTAGATAAGTCGAGCATTAACTTTGTGCCTAACGCAGCATATAAACCAAAATTAACAACCTTATAATCAGGAAATTCTTGTTCTAATAGTTCTGAATTAAAGCCAAAGGCAACATTCGAACCTCCAACAAGAATAATCTTCTTCTCATTTTTAATCGATTCTAGATAATTAACTTTGTCCACTAACGCGGCATAATAAGTCTTTGAATATACATGCTTTTGACTACCTGCATATATTTGAAAAATAGCAAATGGAGATAGGCTAAGCGCTACACCTAAGACAAACAATATTAATGTTCTTAACAATTTCTTATTCATATCTAAAACTCAAAATAGATAAACGAGGAGGATGAACCTCCAAATGATTTCATATAGAAAAATGTAAATAGACTAATCGATACAAAAGCTATCGTAATCACATATTTGGCAATAAGCTCACCATTAGTTAGCCATGACCATTTAGCGATTAATTTATCCTTACATGTTAAATACAATCGATAGATGATTAACACCAATATCAATATCAAGGAAACGATCAATAAAGAATTGGCTTTATTAATCGATGTATCCATAAATGATGAATATGATCCAACCTCCCATATCTTGACTAATCGCTTGATAAATAATCTAGCCATTGTCAATGATGGGCTACGGAAGAATATCCAAGTAAAATTAATAGCAAGGAATGTGATAACAACCTTTAAGCAATGAACAAATATATTTGGACGTTTGCTATCAATGTTAATAACACCCCTACTCTTTCTAATTTGTTTTGGTAAACCTTCAAGGACAATTAACGCGCCAAAGATGAGTCCCCAAGCAATATATGTGTACTGCGCCCCATGCCAAAAGCCAGAGATAAACCAAACAACGAATATATTAATTATCCATCGCCATATCTTAACCCTACTTCCTCCCAATGGAATATAGATATATTTCTTGAGCCAAGCGCCTAATGTTATATGCCATCTTCTCCAGAATTCCTGAATAGATGATGATATGTATGGAATATTAAAATTCTCTTCTAATTTAATTCCAAATAAACTGCTTACTCCAATGACAATATCCATAAACCCTGAGAAGTCAGCATATAGTTGAATGGAATAGAAGATAGTTATCAACGCTAATTCGATGCCAGATGTATTGATAATATTCCCATAGACAGCATCGACATATAAGCCAACAACATTAGCAATGGCAATCTTCTTAACTAAGCCAATCGATATTCTTAGAAATGCTTTTCCGTAATCAACATCACCAATCTTATTCTCAGCATATAAATTAGATTTGCTTAAGCATTTATAAGATGATATTGGTCCTTGAATGATTCTTGGAAAATATGAAACGTATAACAAAAACTTAAGAGGATTAGTCTCAGCATCGTTCTCTCTTCTACATGTATCGACGTTATATGAAATCAATGAGAACGTATAAAAAGATATACCTAAAGGAACAACGAAAGAAAATGTACTTAGATTGATATGAACAAATGGAAGGATTGAACTAACAAAGAAATTATAATACTTCAAAACCATCAACACGCCGACATTGATAATGATCGCAATGGCGGTTAATAAATTCTCATATCTTCTTCTATTTGTGTGATCTTCAATTTTAGTCGGCTTATATATATATATGGCTGACCATTATCTTTAGGCTTCTTGTCAAATAGCTTATACTGCGTCAATAAAGCACATACATATGAGATAAGTGATGATGCGCCTAAATAAATAAGATAAACATAATTTGTAAATCCATAGAACACTAGTGAAGCAATTAGAAGTATAGACCATTGAGGAATTATCTTCTTGAATTTCCTATTCAAAAAGCCAACAAAATAATAAAGAACAAAAGTTACTCCTAATAAAATTAAAAACGCTAGTGAGAAGATATCCATTTATCTATTACAAGTAGATTTCCTTTGCTCAATTATGATACCCATTAGTGGGGCAAAAAACAATGCGTTGTATGTTGGAATAAGACAGAGTTAAGAATTAATTCTTTGAGTTAGGCAAACATTTCTGGGCGATAGTAATAATAGCTCTTTTCAAATGACAACAGACCGCATCATAACAGAATAATTCATATGAATTGCCATTTTCTTCCATCGACATAGGCATAGTCTCCTATGCGTATATTGGAAGACGTCAACAATTTACGCTTACAAATCATTATGTGGCATTTACTCTCATAGAAAAAAGAGTGATATTCGACTTATTTTTCGATTAAATTTCTAAAAATAACATTTAAATTCATAGAAGATTTGACTTCTTTTGTCAGAAGTATAGAAAAATTTTGATTATGATTTTCTTCCATGATGTTGTAATAAAGAGAACAAGCGACATCATCATTGTCGCAATTATCTACATTAAATAGGAAAATATCACATTCGCCTTTCTTGTCTGGAGAGATTTTTGTTAATGTATTATGAGAATGATTTGAAGAACCGATAAGCATGGCCTTGACCTTAATAACGCCATTCGCAATATCATCAATTATGCGATCTATATTTGATCCATTTGCAAGTATGCAATTTTTACTCATATCGCAAAACGCAATAATTTTAGAATGATCATCATTTACTCCATATGATGAAACATATCCGTTATATAAACCGTTTATATAGTCAACAGTTTTCTTAGCTGGCGTTAAGCCATTAATGTTTCTATTACCATTCATTCCTTTAAAAAAGAAGCAGGGATTGTTGTGGTAAGATATACCCTTAGAAACTGGCGTTGGAAATTTATTGTAAAATCTATTGGCAGTTTTAACGTTTGTGCATAAATAACCTGGCCAACAAATCAATAAATCTCCACGTCCATATAAATTAAGATAATGTTTTACCGTTAAAAGAGTCGGATGAGTTCCTTTTTGATTGAAATGTTTTTTTATTGTTAGGATGTATAACATGTCAAACCTCCGCGCAGCTTTTATACTTGCACATCGTTTTAGCAAACAATAATGACAAGAATATTTTAGTTCCTTTTAATTGATGTTGACAATAAAAGTGATGTTACATAAAACCTATAGAGGTAGAAATTGAAAATTCTTTAGTTGTATCAAATCGAGTTAATGGCAAAAACGCAATAGCCATTAAACATATGATGCATTCAATTTCTAAATTGGCGAAACGAAAAACACATGCAAGTTGTTTTTAAACATGGTCTTTATTACAATAAAGGCGGTATTTAGTTGTTCGTTTTTTGCAAGGGGATGGGTATGTTTATAGAGGAACTTGTAATTCAAAATTTTAGAGGATTGGATTTATCTATTTCGGGGCTATGCAATGAAGTGTTAATTATTGGAAAAAATGACTCTGGAAAAACAAACCTTTGCTATGCTATAAGGAAATTACTCGATTACAACATTAGAATAATTTCTCTTAACGAACAAGATTCAACAAATTCTAATAGGCTGCCAATAAAAATTTCTATCAAAATAGATCTATCTTCCATAACAGATGAGAATAAATCTTTATTAGCGTCAAAGTGTCGCTCTTGCATTTCTTCTGATGGAGAAAACGAATATTTAAAAATTACACTAACGGCCGAGTTTAACAAAGAAACACTGCATTATGATGAGACAATTACTTACGGTGAAGAGGACACAAAGCAATTCTCAATATCGAATACAAATCCAATTGACTATGTACTCGATTTTATTTATTTTGATTCTTCCTATGACATTAACGAAGAAAAACGCATATTTTTTAAATCCAAACAAAAAGAGTCGATTGATGAAAAAGATTCCGAATCTGTTGATATTATAAATAGTGTTGATTCTTTAAATGATGCCATTATAAATGTCGAACGAATTTCAAACATAAATAAGAACTTAAACGCTTTGGATAATGATTATTCAGGGATTTTTGAAGATACAAACTTTGAGATTAAGAGTAATATCGATATTGCTAATATTTATAAGTCTTTAGATGTCGTTGCCGTTTCTCCAAATGGAACTCAAATTAATATTGGGGATGGCAAAGCAAAAACGCTTTCGATGATGCTAAAAAACATGACTCATAAAAGTGCTAAACAAAAAATTATTATTTTGGAAGAACCGGAAAATCATTTATATCCGCTGCTCCAAAAACATTTTATTGATCTTTTATTTAAATTTAATCCAGATCAGATTATTTGTACTACGCATTCACCTTACATAATAGATTTTAAGAAAACAAAGCAAATTATTAGGCTTTCTCAAACGATTGATGGCTTGTGTCACAAAACTGTTCAATACTTATTTAACATCAATTCTAAGGATTTTGAAGAATATGGATATTGCTTTGATGAACAACTGGCTTCGATGCTTTTTTATAACTTTGTTCTTTTGGTTGAGGGCTATAGTGAAAAGTATTTCTATAATCGATTAGCTAATGAGAATAACGAGTTTAAAGAATATCTTGTGAAAAACAAAATGGGCATTTTTCCTGTTTATGGTATAGCGTTTAGCAAAGTTAAAAAAATGTTAGAGGGACTAGGGATCAAAGTTTTAGTTAAGACAGATAATGATATTTATATAAATAGAAAATATTTTGCCGGTTATGCTAGAGCATATAATTTTTTAGACGAAAATGTTAAAAAGGAATTTAAAAATATAATTGGATTGCAGCCCTCTAATGAAGTTGATTTTCATTTTGTCAGTATTAGAAAATCGATTATAGAAGTCAATTCTTCCAGGATTATTGAATTGATGAATCATAATGGGATAATTCTTTCGAAGCATCATGATGGATTTGAGCGCGATTTTGTTGATTTTATAGGTATCAAAGATAACAAGAAAGACACAATCAATTATCTTAAAGAAGCAAAGTTGAAGAATCTCCATCAGTATATTGTTCAACACGATATCAAACTGGAAATTAATAAAAGAAATAAAAAATCTCCATTAATTAGATTTATGTATGACTAACATTCAGAAAAAGCAATTAGATAAACTTTGCGAACAACAAAATGCAATAATAAATTCTAACAATGATAGAATTGTCGTTTCTGCTGGACCAGGTTCTGGAAAAACCTATACCATTGTAAGAAAAATAGCAAAGGAACTTAATGAGTCTCTTGGAAAAAGAATAATAGCATGCTCTTTTACAAAGGAAGCTTCCAATCAACTAAGGGATAAAATAGAACAATTTGTAGATGTCGAGGATTGTTTTATAGGGACAATTGATTCAATGTTAATCAGCTTAATTTATATTGATAATTTCCGTTCAATTTATCGTTATTTATTTAAAAAATATCCAACGGTTCAACTTTCTTTTATTATGCCTTCGCAAAAGAAAGAATTGCCTGTTAATCAAATAACGAGGCTTTCGACCAGTAGTTCGGAGGAAATGAGAAAAAAATATGCTAATGAGTGGCGTGAAAAATTTAAAAAAGGATTCTATGAGATAAGTTATTATGGTTATCTCCTGGCTATTCATATTTTGTCTGAAAAACATCAAATTGCAAAAAATCTCTCTTATGCGTATTCAACAATTTATATCGATGAAGCTCAAGACTTAAATTATTATCAATTAGAATTTGTAAAAGTTTTTATTAAAAAGTGCAATTTAAAATGCATTTTAATTGGTGACAAAAATCAGTCGATATATGAATTTAGAGGCGCAAGGCCAGAATTGTTTTATAATCTTAAAAACGAGGATTTTACAGAGTTCCCAATCACTATCAGTGTTAGGTGTCACGAAAGTATATTAGATATAAGCAATTGTTTTGTTGATAATAAAACGCCATCCAAACATGATGAAAATAGAGTTTCATTTGGTGGCTTTCCTTCTGATTTCAAAGACATAAACAATAAACATTTTTTTGTTTTAACTTCAACCAATGATTCGGCAGAATTTTTAAATAAAGTATTGAATTCTCGAGGGGTTAAAAGCGTTTATACAAGACCAATAAAATACAATGCCATTGCTTTTTTAGAAGAAAACGCCGACATTGTTGATGAATCTATAAAATATTTTTTCAATAGAAAAAGAAAAAGGATAAGAGACATATATTCTACCGATTTATTCAAAATGTATTTATCTTCTTTTATAGCCATAAAACAAATTGATTCCATTGACTGGCAAAATATTCATGGCAGTTCTCTTGTTAATTTTTTAAAACATATTCTTAAATTATGCGGTCTCGATCTCCCTGATAGTGCAATAGAGTTTATTAATTCAGAGATGGAAAACCCTGCCGTTAAAAATCATTACTTAATAAATAAAAATCAAAATAGAGTTATGACAATACATGCTTCTAAAGGCCTTGAGGCGGATTATGTTTTTCTTATATTGGATCATCCACCATTTAAATTCGATAATGAATATAAAAGAAAAATGTTTGTCGGAATGACGAGAGCAAAGAGTCGCTTGTTTATTACACCATTTAATTCAAAATATTACGACACCTATTTAGGACAGCAAATTATCGATCATTTTAAAAAACTAATTCACTCAATGGATTGATAGTATTCTGTTGTATTATTTGCAGTCGGAAACTTTATTGTTGAAATTAAAAACTTTGTATTTCTTCGTGTAAGTCAATTAAATACCGTGCCTAAATAAAAAGTCCGAATTAATCGAACTTCGTGCTTTTTATTCTTCTAACTTAAGCCCTTCTAACTTAAATTTTTCAAATATTTTTTCTGACCATGGGAGCAGGT
>CAVIPP010000015.1:15559-23433 GCA_963644615.1 Oscillospiraceae bacterium | reverse complement strand
GGATTTTGCTAGATTTACCGGTGAATGAAATTTATCCCAATCTCTATCTTTATTAAATTTATTAATTCGTTTTTGAAGTTTATCTAATTTTTCCATAATCACGCCTCGCATTTTCTTAATAATGCTTTTTTAATATATTTGCCAAGTTCTTCGTCTTCACAAAAAACATAGCACCCTTTCTGCCCTCTGGATAGTAAAGTTTTATACGTGTTTCTTATAATTTTATCGCCAAGTTGCTCATCACCACATAGTCCTTTAATTGTTGCATCACTTTTAGCTCTTTTTGTTCTATCAGTAACAACAACGCCGTTTTCATACTTTAAATCCATACCAATAATGATTCCAACATACTCAAATTCGAGTCCTTGCGTGGAATGGATACATCCAACTTGTTCAAACGATTCTTCGTCAAGAGCAAATTTATCTGTTGAAAAATTCCATTGAGCTTTGAACCCATTTTTAAGATAGATATCATATAAGGATTTATCATATCTAGAATTCCAAGGATAACAATATCCAGCAATCATTCTCGCTTTATTATTTCCATTTTTTAGCCTTAGAGCTT
This sequence comes from Oscillospiraceae bacterium, assembly GCA_963644615.1. GTDB lineage: Bacteria > Bacillota_I > Bacilli_A > RFN20 > CAG-826 > Fiminaster. Next base: position 22,868 of record CAVIPP010000015.1, on the reverse strand, counting down.
CTCTCATTTCATTAGGATCATCAAAAATTTGTAAATCGTAATCGACATCAAAATATTTGTTAGCGGTCTCTCTAATTCCTAAAAGGTTATCAAGAAATGCAATATAACCATCAGAACCATTACATCTAAATTGCGAGGTCAATTGTAATGATGGACCATAATGAACAATACTACCTAATTGAGAACACCATTTTTTTATTTCTTTAATAGTTCCAATATCTTTAGTGGAAATCATTTGATCCTCATCAATAAAGAAAACACTAATTTTTGATGCATTAATAATTTCTTTAACTTGATTCTCTCCTAAATTTGCAAACATTCCAGATTTTGCATTCAAACGATGAGCTTCATCGCATAAAATACAGTCGTAAGTATTTTTAGAGACATCATAGAAACATCCTGAGCCCTTAAATAAACCTTTTAGATAGCCGACAGTGTGCTTGCCTTTGATTAGCGAGGAAGAGAATGCCGCTCGAGGTGCTGAATTTTTAGTCACATAAACACATGAATAATTGTTATTTAAAATTTTTGCTAATAAATTAATAGCTATTACAGATTTACCAGTGCCAGGACCACCTTGAACAATAATTGTGTGCTTTTCATCTTTTCCAATAGAGTTTTCAACTAATTTTAAAATTGTTGCATATGCAACTTGCTGTTCATCAATCATCTCGAAATCAGAATTTCCATTCATGATTTGACCAATACTATCTTGAAGCGACTTAGATGGTTTTAATTTTCCATGCTCAATAATCTCAAACAACTTTTTATTAGATGCCTTTGAAACATGTTTAACTAAAAAATCACGCAATTTATCGCCGTCTTCTTGTAAAAATACAGGAGCATCATCAAGTGCCTCTTGATATTTAGGATTGCATATTTCTTTTCTATTGCTTTCCTTAAAATTATGTAAAAAAGCACATGGTATTAATTTAATATTCTCTTCTCTTACTGTTTCATTAAAGTTTTCAATTAACTTCGCATATGAATAAGCTTGATGTGATGGATGTGCGACATCTCTATTTGCCCCACCAGTAAATGCAATTACTACATTTTCTCTTGATGTTGCTTGGCAAGTTTCCCATTGTTTTAATTCAGTAATAACTACATTATCTGTATGACCATCGTTACCACCAACCATAAAATCAACTCTTTTGGAAGTTAATGGGATTTGATATTCAATAGCAACTTGAACGTCATTATCTATTCTAGAATCCGCTAAGATTAAAGCCATTTGTGGAAGCGAATTTTTCCACGAAGTAAATTCTGCGTAACTTTCGTGTCTAATACCAAATTCTAAAAATAGTGATTCAATCTTATTTGCAATCACACCATTTATAGCGTCTTGTTGAAAAGATTTTTTTGTTCCTGAATATACAAGCATAAACTATCCCCTAATTTTTTTAAGTATAGCACTTTTATATCACTTTTATATTTAAGAACAAATTCTAAAACATTCTTATTGATTAAAAGAATAAAAAAACTGACTAAAGGTTTAATTCTGAAAAGCGTTAATGAAATAAAATCACACTATATCTAAAAAAGCAAAAATAAAACGGATTTTAAATCCGTTATATTTATAAGTGGCGCCCTCAAAACGACTTGAACGTTTGACCCCCTGCTTAGAAGGCAGATGCTCTATCCAACTGAGCTATGAGGGCTTGCGAGTTATATAATATCATTTTGAAAATCTAAATCAATTAATTTTATTAAAGTTACTGAGAGTGAATATATTACTCAATAAATTTCACTTATTTTGTATAATCAATTTGAGATATCTATAGTTTAATGAGTAACGTTATTAAAATATAATCCAATTATCAATTAATTAGTAAACTTAATATCACAAATTAAATTCATTCATTATTATCTAATTTTTCTTTAATTTTTATAGCAACATCATGAGGAACAAGTTGAGATAATTCATCAATCGATGCTCTTTTAAGGGCATCGATATTATCGTAATGACTTCGGATCAATTCTTTACGTTTATCACCAAGTCCACTTATATCATCTAATATACTTTTAGTGAACATTTTACTTCTTTTTTGATGATGAACATTTATAGCGTAGCGATGAACTTCATCTTGCATTCTAACAAGCATAAAAAATAAAGTTTTATTATCTTTAAGTGGATATGCCTTTCCGTTTTTATCCATAATTCCTTCGGTCATATGTTTGTCGTTTTTATATAAACCAAATACCGGGATATCTAATCCAAGCTCCTCAATGATTTTTGTACCAGCGTGAATTTGAGTTAGTCCACCATCGAGTAAGATTAAATCCGGGAATGAATCATTGTTATCTTTAAGTCTTTTGTATCGACGAAACATAACTTCTTTCATCGAGGCAACATCATCTCTTTTATTAGTGTGCTCAATATTATATTTACGGTACATTTTCTTACAAGGTTCACCGTTAATAAAAACCACAAGTGCACCTATAGGAGCATCACCTTGAAGATGAGAATTATCAAAAAGTTCAATACGATATGGAGTTTTTATTGATAATCGATTACCTAGTTCAATAAGTAAATCATTGTTATTATCGTTTAAACGAGCACTTATAAAATGATTATCGAGAGCTTGCTTAGCGTTCATATTAGCAATTTCAATTAACTCTAATTGCTTTCCTTTTGAAATAGATATGACTTTGGAAAAATCATAAATTGATTCGAAGTTTTCTTTTAAATTAACTATATTAGCGAGTATTTGTTCAGGAAGAGGATGAGATTGATAATAAGTAAGTATTAATTCAATTACTTGTTCATTTTCATCATTAAAAAGTTCAACGATAAAACTATCTTTACCTAGCAAGATACCATTTCGATATGTAAGTAGAGCGATTGAGATATAACCATCTTTAACAATATAGGCAAATACATCTTGGGAAATATGATTAGTTTTTTCAACACCTTGAATAGATAAGACGTGTTCAATAGCGGATAATAATTCCTTATATTCTTGGGCTTTTTCAAATTCATAATTATTAGAACATTCAATCATTTTTTCTTTTGTGGATCTAACAATTTGAGTGTCACTACCATTTAAGAAACTTCTAATTTTTTCGTTTAGTTTTGCGTATTCATTTTCATCAATTTTATTGATGCAAGGCGCTAAACACTGCCCTAAATGAAAATATAGACAAGGAGTTGAAGGCATATTTTTGCATTTGCGAGTTGGAAATAATTTATTTAATAAATTGATTATCTTATAGGCATAATATGATGAGGTTGAATAAGGTCCAAAATAATAATAATTTTTATCTTTTTCATTACGAGCAATTTTTAAATATGGGTCGCCTTTTTTCTTTAAGGCAATAAATGGATAATGCTTTCCATCTTTAAGTAGAATGTTATATCTAGGGTAATACGTATGAATGAGATTTTCTTCAAGTAAGAAAGCTTCTTTATCAGTTTTTGTTAAGATTGTTTCAAAGTGATCAACATTATTGACCATCGCTAAAACTTTGCCAGTTTGAGGTCGTAAAAAATATTGCGAAACACGGTTATATAAATTGATAGCTTTACCAACATAAATGACTTTGTCATCTATGTCTTTCATGAGGTAGACTCCCGGGGAATGGGGTAAATTATGTAATGATGATTTAATTTTTTCGTTCACTTGAGCACTACAATGGTTGCCCCATCGCCTCCATCATAATAACCCGCATAGTGATATTCTTCGATAAAGTCACATTTAGCTAGATATTCATTCACGGCTTTACGTAGAGATCCACTCCCCTTACCATGAATAATTCTCACTTGTTTAAAATGTTTTATTCTGGCATCGTCAAGATATTTAGCTAGTATATTAATTCCATCATCAATATGTTCACCAATGATGTTAAGTTCTAATTTGACATCATTTTTGATTTTAAGCATTTCGTCGATATTGTTTTTATATACTTTTCTAGAGATAGGTTCATTAGTGAGAACAACTTTATTTGTTTTAGTTGATACAGACATTCCATCTGGAGTAATTAATTCGAGTTTATCTCCTTTAATAGAGACAACTTTACCAACTAGATCAATAGAAGGAACTTTAACGTAATCATTAATTTTAATGTCTTTATTAATCTCACTTTCTTCTATAAAGTTTAATTGAGATAATTCTTTTTTATATTTGAGGAGTTGTTCTTTTTTAATATTAGGATTTTCTAATGCTTTTAATACTTCATTAATCTTTTGATTTGTTTCAAAAAGAAGTTGTTCTTTAGTGTCGTTAACGTCACTTAATAGATTTTCTTTTTTTAATCTTAAAGATTCTTCTTTTGAATTGAGTTCATTCTCTTTTATTTTTAAAATTCTTTCTTTTTCAGAAAGTGAACAATTTAATTTTTCATTTTCTAAAACGACTTTATCGAGTTTATCTAGCACATCGTTAACATCGTCTTTTTTTTCTTTAACAATTCTTTGTTTAGCGTTACTAATAATTATAGAATTAAGATGATATCTTTTTGCCATCTCAAGTCCATAAGATCGACCTGGTAAACCTATTTTTAATACATAAGTAGGAAGAAGATTTTTATCATCAAAAATCATCATCGCATTAACAATATTATCAACTGAATAAGCATATTCTTTCACCTTATCAAAATGAGATGAAATAATGCCAAAACATTTTTTTGTTAATAAATAATCAAGTGTCGCTAATGCAAGAGATTCACCTTCTAAAGGAGAAGTGCCAGTTCCAAGTTCATCGATGAGCACTAAATCATTTTCACTAACAAAATGCGTAATTGTTGAAATATTAGAAATATGGGCCGCAAAAGTTGATAAATTGTCACTAAGAGATTGATTATCACCGATGTCGGCGAATATTCTTGGAAAAAATGACGTCTTAGCGGATTCACTAGTTGGTAAAGCAAGTCCCATTTGGTTCATCATAATAAGTAAACCAAGAGTTTTAATGGCGACTGTTTTTCCACCTGCGTTAGGACCACTGATCACAATTAATCTTTGCTTTTCATCTAAATAAAAATTATTTGCCACAACTTTAGATTTATCAATTAACGGGTGTCTAGCGTTTTTTAGATCAATTATTCTTTCATTAGAAAGATTTGCCACTAACATATCATTATCAATTGCATATTTTGCTTTAGAAATAATAAAATCAAGATTAGCTATAATTTCATTATTTGTTTTAATCTCGACACTAGAAATAGCAACTAGATTAGTGAGTTCTTTTAGTAAGCGTCTTATTTCTTCTTGTTCTTTAAGTTTTAGTAGATAAATGTTATTCGATAATTCCACTAAAACAGAAGGTTCAATAAATGTTGTTTGTCCACTATCACTGACATCATGAATAATACCTTGAACTTTATTTTTATCACTACTTTTAAATGGTAAGACATAGTGATCGTTACGAATTGTGTAATTAGCTTCACTTAGATAATCTTTATATTGAGCAATTAAACTCATTAATAATTTACGTACTTCTTGCTCTTTAGATTTAATATTTGCTCGTATAGTAAACAATTCTTTGGAAGCATCATCTTTGATAGTTAAATTAGCTAAAACAACTTTTCTAATTGAGTGGGCAAGATTTGATAAGTCATATAGTTTGGACACAATCTTAAATAGATTTGGATAGAGACTATTTTCAGCTTTATGAAAATATTCATTAATTTTTTCACTTAAAGAAATATCATTAACAATTCGGTCAAGATCAAGGGGGGTTAAAATTCCACCTTTAAGTGCTAAATCAACATAGCTAGATAAATCTAATGAAGAATCGATAGGAGGATTGCTATGTCGATAAATTAACGATATCATCTCACTTAATTCTAAAAGTGAAAGTTTTACTTCTTCACTATTTTTATACATCTTAAGTGAAATTATTCTTTTACGAGCGATTTCAGTTTTAGCGTAATTAGAAACAAGATTTAATATTTTTTCAATTTCTAAAGTTTGATATATGTCAAGCATAGTAGATATATTAACATATTTCTTTTTTAAAGAAGTTATTAGAGCCGTATTTATTCATAAAAAAGTTCAGAATTCTTTTCTTTAAATCGCAAATTATGCAAGAACTTGCAAAAAAAGTAGATTATGGAAATTAAAAGGGATAAATATTTAAACGAATTAATCAAAAGAGAAAACAATGGATTAATTATAGTTATTACAGGATTACGTAGGTGTGGTAAATCGTATTTGATTAACACCATTTTTAAAAATTATTTGTTGAGTAAGAATATTAGTCAAGATCAAATCATTTCTTTTGCGTTAGATAATATGGAAGATTTGATGATTTTAGATAAGTATTTACCTAATGAGAAAACATTGTTCTACGATTCGAAAAATAATTATACAGTTAATTCTAAGAAGTTCATTTTATATATTAAAGATATTGTTACATCTGATAAAAATATTTTTTATTGCTCGATGAAATTCAGCTGTTAGATAACTTTGTTTTTACACTCAATAGTTTTTTATCACACGAAAATTGTGATGTTTATGTAACTGGTAGCAATTCGAAAATGCTATCTATTGATGTGATAAGTAATTTAGAGGTAGAGGTGATCAAATTCACTTATATCCTCTATCTTTTAAAGAATATTTTGAATCTGTTAATAAACCATTTGAAGAAGCTTATTTAGAATATCAATATTTTGGTGGTATGCCTTATGTTGTCAAAATGAATGACGAAAATAGCAAGCAGCAATATTTAAAAGATTTGTTTAATGAAACATATCTTAAAGATATTACTGAGCGAAACAATATTAAAAATGTTTATTCATTTGAACTTCTCATGAAGATCCTTGCTAGTTCGATAGGTTCTTACACAAATCCTAGTAATATAGAAAAAACTTTTAAAGCAAAGAAAAGATATCATATAGTCACGAGACAATTAAACAACATATTGAATGTCTAAAGAATGCTTTTTTACTATCTGAAGCAACTCGATTTGATATAAAAGGAAGAAGATATATTGGTTCTAATAGTAAATACTATTTTACAGATATTGGTTTAAGAAATGCTTTAATAAATTTTCGACAATCTGAACCTACTCATATTATGGAAAATATTATCTATAATGATTTGATTATTAAAGGATATAGCGTGGATGTTGGACTTATTTTAAAAAGCGAAGCAAACGAAAAAGGAAATTATATTATTAAACAGTTAGAAGCTGATTTTGTTTGCAACAAATTAAACGAAAGAATTTATATCCAATCTGCCTATTCAATTGAAGCACTCGATAAATTAAATCAAGAAAAAAGATCGTTAGTGAATATTAACGACAATTTTAGGAAAATTATTATTGTGAAAGATTCGATAAAAAAATATCTTACAGAAGAGGGTATA
>CAVIPP010000015.1:5862-15549 GCA_963644615.1 Oscillospiraceae bacterium | reverse complement strand
ATTCTTATACATTTTTTTACAATCAAATTTGTTATTTAATTTTAAGAACAGCAATTTATGATATGTTGCATTTAATTTTTCAATTAACGTAATAAATCTAAAAGATTTTTTAACTTCTTTGTGATATTATTATTATGTATGAATATTGAAATGGTCACAATAAGTGTTGATGATATCTTAAAAGATAAGATAATTTCATATTATAATGACTATCGCTACGCTAATTCAGGTGAATACATAGATTTTTTTGCTAAATATGGCGAAATTAATATTACAGTCTATCATTCAAAGGATAATACACATCGAATTTTCTTTGCTGGAAAAGGTGCTTTAAATGAGGCACGTAAATGGGACGAAAACGCTCAAGCAAGTGAAATTAAAACTAAAAAAGAAGGCGCTAAAGCAAATTGGGTTGACGTTGGAATGCAAATTGGAAGTGACGAAGTTGGTACTGGTGACTTTTTTGGACCAATTACTGTTGTCGCGTCTTTGGTGACTAAAGAAGACATTACATTTTTAAGAAATTTAGGTGTCGATGATTCAAAACGACTAACCGACACAGAAATAAATCATATCGCCCCAATTCTTATTAAAAGACTACCGTACGCTCATATATCACTTGAAAGTGAGAAATATAATTTACTGACTAAACGTGGTCATAATATGAATGCTATAAAAGCTATTCTTCATAATAAGGTTTTATCGACATTAATCAATAAACATCCAGAAGTGGAAAATATTTATGTCGATCAATTTGTGGATCCAGTTAAATACTTTGATTATTTAGAAGGTAGCAAACAAATTGTCAGTAATATTATCTTTCACACGAAAGGTGAATCTTATTATCCTTCGGTGGCCGCTAGTAGCGTTATCGCCCGATATTCTTTCTTATTAAAATTAAAAGAGTTAGGGAAAATTTATAACACTACTTTCCCACTTGGAGCCTCATCTAAAGTTGATGAATTTGCTAAAAAGTTTGTCAAAGAACATGGCCTAGATGAATTAAATAAATTAGTCAAAAAGAATTTTGCTAATTATAAAGAAATTGTTTTAGATAAATAATTTATTATTTAAGTAAATTAATCACATCTAAAAAATAATCTGGGAGTGGAACGCTAAATTCCATTCTTTTTTTGCTTTTTGGATGAATAAAAGATAATTTATACGCAAAAAGAAGTTGACCATTGGAATATATATCTTTATTGTTTGTGCCGTATAGTGGATCACCAATTACAGGATGAGAAATATATTCCATATGAACTCTTATTTGATGAGTGCGACCAGTTTCTAGTTTACATTCCACTAAAGTATAATTTTTAAATCTTTCAAGAACTTTATAATGTGTTACTGCTTCTTTTCCATTAGCGACGTCCACTGCCATTTTTAAACGATTTTTCTTACTTCGAGCGATTGGAGCAATAATTGTTCCATCGTTTTCATTAATTATTCCTTTCACAAGTGCGATGTAATTTCTTCCTAAAGAGTGATTGGAAAGTTGAGACGCTAAATAGGTGTGGGAAGCATCATTTTTGGCAACGACAAGTAAACCAGCTGTGTCCTTATCAAGTCGATGAACAATTCCAGGACGAAATTCACCATTTAGACTAGACAATTCATCACTATAAAATTTAAGTGCATTAGCGAGTGTGTGGTTATTAACACCCGCGCCAGGATGAACAACTAAGCCTTTAGGCTTATTAATAACTAATAAATCATCATCTTCATAAACAACATTTAAAGGAATGTCTTCGGCTTCAAGACTTATATTTTTTAAAGGGATATCTTTAATAATAATTTCATCATTTAAGCAAAGCTTATAAGATGATTTTTCGACTTTGCCATTAACTAAAACTAAGCCACTTTTAATCGCTTCTTGGATTTTATTTCTTGATGAGAAATTAGCTAATATATTTAAAGCCTTATCAAGACGTAAATCGATTAGATTATTATCTTTGATAATAAATTTATCCATTTTTTGTAGTATCTTTATCGTTAATTTCTGTGTCTAATTTAGTTTTATCACTAGCACTTTCATTTTGTTTATTTTGAAGTGCTGCTCTCTCTTTAGGAGAAATTGTATATTCACCGTTTTTACTTTTTTCAATTGATTCTTTAACTAAATCAATAATTAAGCCAATAAGCAAAACAATAGCGCCACAAACTAGACTAGCATCAGCGATATTGAATGTTGGAAAAACATAACTTCCAAAATGAAAACTAATCCAATCGATAACTCCGTCAGGACCACCATTTTGTCCAAAGTATATGGCTCGATCAATCAAATTTCCGAGTGCGCCAGGAATCATAAGCGCTAATCCGCTTTTATATAATTTATTGAGTGATTTATTTTTTTTTATGTAAATAAAAATAAGCGCAAAAGACATAATTAAAGAAATAAGTAAAAGAACAATTCTTCCTCCAATACCCCAATTAGCCATAAATGACCAGGCAGCGCCTTTGTTATAAACTAAATAAACATATAAAAATCCGTTGATTAATGGAATTCCACTTGCGGAGGAATACATCGGATTTTGACTAGCCCAATTTTGGTAATTATTTTGAACAATCCATTTAGAGCTTATATCAATCACAAAAACAATAATCATGACCCAGATTAAAGAATGGAAAAATTTTAACCAAAAGTCTTTAGTTGCTAGTGATTTAAAAAAGGATGTAATTTTATTCATTATGGTCTTCCTTTAGTGCTTTAGCGCATCTTTCACAAACTTCATCTTCATCATCGATTTTCACTAACGTATCAACATAATTCCAACATCTTGGACATTTATGTCCTCCTGCTCGTTTAGCGCTTAATTCATTAGCGATACTCACCTTACTAACAATAAATAAGCGAGCGAGTTCTTCTAAATTATTAATTAAGCCGTTTTTAACTAAAAGAGGATATTTCTTTAAAGTTAATTCAACTTCTTGAGAAGAGCCAACTTCTCCTTTAGAGCGTAATTCTTCAATGACTTTATTAACTTCGTTTCTGATTGATAAAAATTCTTTATATTCATTAAGTGTTTCTTCATTATATTTATGACTTCTAAGTTTCATAAATAATGTTGAAGCACTCTTAGAGTTATAATCAGGCATGTTCATGTGAACTTCTTCCATTGTAAATGGAAGGATTGGAGTTAAAAGTCGAAGTAAAGTACTACAAACTTCATATATGACATTTTGCATTTGCTTTCTTCTTAAATTATCTTTTGATGAACAATAAAGAATGTCTTTTGAAATATCGAGATAAAAACTAGATAAGTCAGTCGACATAAAAGTCATTATTTTAGTAATTGCGCTTGAAAATTCATAATTATCATAGTAATCAAGCACACTATTATTTAATTCTTCAAGGGAGGCTAAAATGTAGTTGTCAATAACTTCAAAAGTCTCGACTTTATCTTTACTAGGATCAAATTTAGAGCCTTCACCATTAGATAGATTTCCTAATAAGAATTTAAATGTATTTCTAATTTTACGATATTGATCAGCGACTTGAGCAATAAGTCCATCAGAAAGTTTGACATCTTGTTGATAATCGACAGTTGAGACCCAAAGTCGAAGAATGTCTGCGCCATAAATATTAGCGACCTTAATTGGATCGATACCATTTCCTTTTGATTTAGACATCTTTTCGCTTTTTTCATCTAAAACCCAACCGTGAGAGACAACATTCTTATATGGAGCTTTATCATAAATAGCCACACTGACAGTTAATGAAGAATTAAACCATCCACGATATTGATCACTACCTTCAAGATATAAATCAGCTGGGAATGGGTGACCACCATTAACTAACACTGAGTTAAATGATGATCCACTATCAAACCAGACATCCATAATATCTTTTTCTTTGGTAAATATATTGTTAGGAGAATGAGCGTTTTTATATCCTTTTGGAAGGAAATAATATGCGTCTTTTATAAACCAAACGTCACTTCCTTCTTCTTTAATAATTTTCACAATATTATCAAAGACTTCTTTTTCAATGATAGGTTCACCATCTTCGCAATAGATTACTGGAATTGGTACACCCCAGATTCTTTGACGAGAGATACACCAATCAGTGCGATCTTTAATCATATTGCTCATTCTATCTTTGCCCCAACTTGGGACCCAATTAACTTTGTTAACTTCATCAAGAAGTTTATCTTTGATTTTTGAAATAGAGCAAAACCATTGAGGTGTAGCTCTAAAAATAACTGGTTTATTAGTTCGCCAATCGTGAGGATAAGAGTGAACTATTTCATCTTCTTTTAATAAAGAACCATTGTTTTTAATTATTTCTAGAACTTTCTTATTTGCGTCCTCATAAAACAATCCTTCAAGTTCACTACCGACTTCTTTTGTGAGTTTACCATGATCATCGACTGGACAATAAACATCAATGCCATATTTTTGACAGACAACATAGTCATCACTTCCTAGTCCTGGGGCAGTATGAACACATCCTGTACCACTTTCACTAGTGACATGGTCTCCTAAAATAAGTATAGAATCACGATCATAGAAAGGATGTTTAGCTTTAACAAATTCAAGTTCTTGACCTTTAATTTCTTTAATTAATTCACATTTTGTTAAATTAAGTTCTTTAACGAGATTATCTTTGAAATCCTTTAAGAAAAGTAAATCTCCTTTATCTGTCGAATAAATTCCATAAGTAAACCTTGGGTTAACTGAAATAGCAAGGTTAGAAGGAAGAGTCCAAGGAGTAGTTGTCCAAATGACAATTTTTGTTCCTTCTTTGATTTTACCTTTTCCATCAATGACATTAAATGCGACATAAATAGAATGTGATTTAACATCTTTATATTCAATTTCAGCTTCCGCTAAAGCGGACTCACTACTCCAAGACCAATAGACAGGTTTGAGTCCTTTATAAATGAGACCTTTAAGAGCCATTTTAGCAAATACTTCAATTTGTTGAGCTTCAAAGTCTTTGTTAAGTGTTAAATATGGATGGTCATAATCACCAAGAACACCGAGTCGACGGATTTGTTCTTTTTGATGAGAAACTTGTTTTAAAGCATATTCACGACATTTTTCACGAAATTCTGCTGGTGGAGTTAATTTACGGTTAACACCTTGCTTAATGACTTGATTTTCAATAGGAAGTCCATGGGTGTCAAAACCAAAAATAAAAGGAACATAATAACCTTGCATCGATTTATTTCTAACAACAAAATCTTTTAAAATTCGATTGAGCATATGGCCACAATGAATATCTCCATTTGCATATGGAGGGCCATCATGAAAAGCATATTCTTTATTACCTTTTCTCGATTTTAAGATTTCTTCATATAAATTTTCATCTTGCCATTTTTTAATGATATTAGGTTCTTTATTAGAAAGATTACCTCTCATTTCAAAATTAGTTTTTGGCATTAATAATGTTTTCTTAAGTTCCATAGTTAACTCCTATACATAGAAAAGCCCTAAAGAGGGTCACTAATGAATTTAGATATTATTTATTCAATGTGTTTATTTTTTAAAAAATCAGTCAAGAAGTTATCATCGAAATCATCTTCTTGTAAATCAGGTTCTTGATTAGTTTTATCTTCATCGTCTAATTGATTATTTTCATCATTATTAGTGTTACTATTAAGGACTAAATCATTGCTTTGTTTATTAATAGGTTTAACAAAACCAGTCGATGCAGTGCTAGCAAAATCAAATTCTTTTTCAAAATCGCTTGCGATGACACTCACCAGAATTTGGTCACTTAATTGATCGTTAATAGAGACACCAAACTTAATATCAATTGCTTCTCCAGCTGCTTCAATAATTCTTTCCACTGCTTCTTGAGCTTCATATAAAGAAACATTTGGACCACAAGTAACGGCGCATATAGCACGACGAGCACCGACGATTGAAGTTTCAAGCAATGGAGAATTTATCGCGTTATTAGCGGCTTCTTCGGCTTTTTTAGGTCCTTGACCCATGCCAAAACCAATGAGGGCCACTCCACTATTCTTGAGCGTATTTCTAACATCAGCAAAGTCAAGATTAATGACCGCTGGCATAAGAATTAAGTCAGTGACCGTTTTCACGCTTTGAGCAAGAACTCGATCGCTTTCAGAGAACGCTTCTTGAATAGAATTCGTTCCATTAACCATGAGTAATTTGTCATTTGAAACAATAATGATTGAATCGACAGAAGCTTTAAGTTCATTAAGTCCTTCAACTGAATTTGCAATTCTCTTTTTACCTTCAAATCCAAATGGACGAGTGACAATTGCAACAGTGAGGGCGCCTTCTTCTTTAGCGACTCGAGCAATAATAGGAGCGGCACCAGTACCAGTTCCACCACCCATACCCGCAGCGATAAAGACCATATTTGCGCCTTTAACTATTTTACGAATATCTTCAATGCTAGCTTCTGCGGCTTGTTTACCAACATCAGGTTCTCCACCCGCGCCAAGTCCAGCTGTAATTTCACTTCCTAAAACGAGTCTATTTCGAGCTTTTGAAGTCGATAGAGCTTGCTTATCCGTATTTAAAACATAGAACTCAACTGATGATATATCTTCATCAATCATTCTATTAACAGCATTATTACCTGCCCCACCTACACCGATGACGACAATACGCGCAACCGGTTCAAAGTTATCTAAATCTTCATAACCTTTCATATATAAACCTCCAGTAGACTATTTATTTTCTTCACTTTCTCGACTTACTTGAGCTACCTTAGCTCTTTGATCAGTTAATGAACCACGATATTTTGTTGATAAAAAGAGCGCTCCAACTGCACTAGAGAAACGAGGATGACGAACTCCAAGATATTTTGGACATAAGTGAATGATATCTTTACTTTCAATAAACTTATTTTTTAAATAAACGTCGACATTGTTTAGTGCTGATAAACCACCAGTGACAATAATTGGAAAATGCTTAGTTTCATCAGGGAATGATTTAAGTAAAGCGAGTAAAGCAACGTCAATTTGCTTAAAATAATCAGACATAAATTGAGCGATGACATTATTTAAATCAGTCGTTTTATACGAAATTTCTTCACCTAATTCATTCATTGATTTGATGATGCTAGGTCTAAAATTAGTTTCATCATTATCAACACCATATAATTCGATTAATTTCTTCGCATCTTCTTTGGAAACGTTGAATGATTTTTTAACACGACGAATTAAATCTTCTCCACCCATTAACACAGTTGTAGATGCATAAGAATAATATTTGCTAACTAGTGTAAATGTCGTCGTGCCTTCTCCCATATCCATGATAATTGAATCTTCAGGAAAATCAGGAAGGCGAGAAACAAAATGAGACAAAGCATATGAACTAACAAATATTCGCTTCATGACAATATCAGCATCTTCGAACGCTCGTCGATATGAATCAACGATACGATCAGGCAAAGTGTGGATAAATGCTTTTAAAGTAATTGAAGATGATTTTTGACCTAAAGGTGGTTCTCCAAATATTCTATTTCCTTCTAAAATAAATTGAGCAGGAATGATATCTATGACATCACTACCATTTGGAAACGTTTCTTTTTTAACTAGTGAAATAGCATTTTGGATATCGAGAGATTCGATAATACTATTTGCTGAAACAACACCTGTACTTTTGACTGTTTGATAAACTTCAAAACCAGATGAAGGTAAAATAACTGTCGCTTCAGTAACACTGATACGTAGTTTTGCTTGTGGGTCAGAAATCTTTTTAAGACTAGCAAGAATATTGACGAGTCCGTTGTTATCGATGATTTCACCTTTTTTGACTGTGCCATTCGTTGGCACTTCGCGCGTATAAATAATACAAGGCTTTCCATCGATGACGTAGCCGATTACGATTCTAATAACACTGCTGGTTATTTCTATGACTGCTGTTGGGTTTTCCATAATTGAATCTGTTATATTTTAAATATAACGAAATCGATTAACAAGAAAATTAATGAAAAACTTACTTAACTAAAACGATATTTGATTTAGAAACGTTAATTGAAACTGTAACTGGAACAACTATTGCGGCAGCTGAAAAAGATAAAGTTAAAACAATCAGAAAAATGTTTCTCAATAAAAAATATGATGGTTTTTTATGATGTTTATATAACTTATCTTTCATGGCTTACCTCCTTATCTTAATTTTTCAATTACTCTCATTTTGGCGGATTTTGATCGTGGGTTATTCTTTATTTCATCATCAGTTGGAACAATAACTTTGTTATTGACTAATCTAAATTTAGGTTGTTCTTCTTCACTCGGAAGGCTCCATACATTTTTTCTAGAACCTTCAATTTTACTTACCTCTAAGAACGCATTTTTGACAATACGGTCTTCTAAACTATGGAAGGAGATGACAACTAGCCTTCCGAGCTTGTTTAAACAAGTAAGTGCGTCTTTTAAGGCGATAGTAAGCGCGCCTAATTCATCGTTTACCTCAATCCTTAAAGCTTGAAATATTTGTTTAGCGGGATGTCCCTTTTTCGCCAATTCATAAGCAGGCTTAACCTCTTTGATGATGTCAACAAGTTCTTGAGTCGTAACAATTGGTGAATTTTCTCTAAGTTCGACAATTCGTTTGGCAATTTTGTAAGAATATTTATCTTCGCCGTATTCACGAAAAACTCTTGATAAATCTTCCAAAGAATAAGTATTAACAACATCGTAAGCTGATAGTGATTGACGAGTATCCATTCTCATATCTAGTTTTGCATTACTTCGATATGAAAACCCGAGCTGTTGGCAATCAAATTGTGGGGAGGAAACACCAAGATCCATTAAGATTCCGTCGACACTATCAATACCTAGTTTTTCTAATTCTTCTTTGAAGTAGCGAAAATCATTTCTGATGACAACAAAGTTATTAGAGATTTTAGATAAAGTTTCTTTTGATTTAGCAATCGCAACTTCATCTTTATCAAATCCGATAAGTTTACCATCAGGGGATAATCTTTTTAAGATTTCACTACTATGACCCGCTCGACCAAGAGTTAAATCGAGATAGATTCCATTTGGTTTTATATTTAAGTTATCGATTGCTTCAAATAGAAGCACGGGAATATGCTCAGTCATTTTTCTTTAAAAGCGATTCAGATTTTTTTTCAAAATCTTTTTCGTTTTCACCCATATATATGTCCCATTTAGCTTTATCCCAGATTTCAATATGATCGAGGATACCAACAACGACAACTTCTTTTCCTATGGAATACTTTTTAAGAAGTGAAAGTGGAATTTGAATTCTATTTTGTGCATCAATTTCAAGTTCGGTGACGCTAGAAAGAGCGATACGTTGAATATCTCGAGATGTCTTTGATTCGAAAGATAATTTTTTCAAACCTTCAAGATAAGTCTCAAAATCGGTCTCACAATATAATGAGAGCGCTCCATCGTAGCCCTTAAGTATGTAGAGTTTGCTTGATACACCACTCCTAAGTTTATAAGGTATTACTAATCGACCTTTGTCGTCGAGATTATGTGAATAACTACCGAAAAACATTTTCTCCACTTTCTTCCACTTTCTTCCACTTGGTAAAAAACATTATATTGAGGTTAACTTCATTTGTCTACACGAATTTGTGCATACATATATGCGTTATGAATATTTATTTAGGAACTTAGAAAAAATTATAACAAAGTTATATTTTGATAATTAGTATTTTTTTAGTATATATTTAGGTTTTAGACATTTTAAAAAACAATGGAGGCAATAAGAAAATTATTAATC
>CAVIPP010000015.1:0-5852 GCA_963644615.1 Oscillospiraceae bacterium | reverse complement strand
AATTTCAAGGTAGTTTAATCAAAATCGATATCGTTTAAAATATCAAATTTATCATTTCCTTTTTGAGATTCTTCTTTATTTAATTCGTCTTCAGTTAAGACTCGATAACCAGATCCACTACTAGGTAGTTTGGCGTTAGGCATAACTGGAGAGGTAGGAATTTCAGAGATAATTAATTCGTAAATAAAATCATCTAGATCAATTCGGTTACCTTTATAAAGAATAAAATCATCATCAGTGCCACTATCTAAACTAGAAAAATTAAAGTTGTCTTCATTAATAATCTCACTATCAAATTCTTTAAGTGAATATGAACAAGCAAGTCTCACATTAGCGGTCACTTTTAAATTAGCGCAGATAAAATCCTCATATTTTTTAATTTTTGCATTTACAAAACATTTATTTATCTTTATAAGAGGATACGAAAAATTATATTTATTTGTGTCTAGAACAACTTCACTAGAAATACTAAGAGTCTTATTATTGGGAATTTTATAAATATCTATTTTCATTATTTTCTAAGTTCAGCGTTAAATTTCTTATTTACTACGTCAAGTATCTTATTTTCAATAATAGAGACTTCTTCCGCAGTTAATGTCTTTTCTAAAGAAGAATAAGTGATTGATATAGCAAGCGAATAATATCCATTTTTAATATGCTCGCCTTTATAGACATCAAATATTTCAACATTAGTGATAATTTCACGGTTAACTTTATATATTTCTTTAATGACATCTTCACTGAGAATATCCTCTTTAAGGACGATAGCTAAATCGTGATTCACTGGTGGGAATTTAGATACTTCAGCCATCTTTTTAATTGATGTCTTAATACTAAATAATGCATCTAGATCCATTTCTAAAATAACTGTATCATCTTTAAGAGAATATTTTTCTAGAGTTGTTGGGTGAAGTTCACCAAAGGTGGCAACATATTTTCCATCAATTTTTAAATCGGCAGATTTTCCTTTGTGGAACTCTGTCTGCGTACTTCTAACAATTGAGACTCTTTTATTGTCAATATTAAATAAATCGAGCAAACCATCGACGATGCCTTTAATGTGATAATAGGAATATGCTTCATTAGATAATGCACCTCGACGATTATCTTTTCCATGCATAACTACACCAAGATGGATGTGACGATTATTTTGGCTATATAAATCACTAACTTCAAAGAAAGCAACGTTGTTATTTCCGTGCGAGACATTATAGACTAATGCATTCATTAATGAAGGAAGTAAATTAGTTCTAACATAGGCGTGTTCATCACTAAGCGGATTAATTAATGGATAGGCTTCATCTTTATTTAGCATTCTAAAATCATTAATCTCATTTTCTCTTATTAGAGAATAGGTTAATTGTTCATCTAATCCAACTCCTCTAAGGAAGTTACGAACAATTCTTTTTTTAGCGAGTTTTTCTTCAAGTGCACCGACAGAAAGTTTCATGCACGGGAGTTCACTTTTAACATTCTCAAAGCCGAGAATACGAATGACTTCTTCACTAAGATCAGCTTCACCACTTATATCGATTCTACTATCAGGGATAGTGCATATAATCTCACTAGCGTTACCGCTAACAGTGATGAACGCTCTTTCTAAAGAAGAGACAATTTCTTCATTTGTAAAATTAGTGCCGAGTCGAGAATTAAGATAATTAAATGAAGTGTTAATTACTTTTGGAACATATTTATTTTTTAGATAAGTGAGAATTTCGCTATTTTCTTTTATTGATGCATATTCTTTAAGAAGTGAAAGAGTTAATGACAAAACATCATTATATTGATTTGGATTGATACCTTTAACAAATCTTTGAGAAGAATCACTACTTAAAGCAAGTCTAATTGATGTTCTTCTAATCGAAGCAAAATCAAAATTAGCAGCTTCCACGACAATGTTTTTTGTATCTTTATCAATTGCGCATTCTAGTGATCCCATCACTCCACCTAAACACATGACTTTCTCATTTGATGTGACACATAAATCACCTTTTTGAAGAGTGTAAGTTTTTTCATCAAGCGCAACAAAATTACCTTCTAAATCATCTCGAACAATTAATTCTTCTTTTGGAAGTTTATCTAAGTCGTACATATGCAATGGCTGACCAGTTAAAAGCATGACATAGTTGCCGATATCAACAATGTTATTAATTGATCTTATACCCGAACTTCTAAGAGCTTCTTTTATGAAGCCAGGAGATTCTTTAATAGTTACTCCTTTAACAACTAAAGCGGAAAATTGCGAGCATTTATCGCTATTAGAAGATACTTTAAAGTTAGTTTTATATCCGCTTACTTTTTCCACTTTAGGAAGAGATAAGTCTTTATTAAATAAAGTCTTAACTTCTTTAGCGACATTATAGATAGAGTATAAATCGGACCTATTCGCGAGTAATTTTAAATCTAAAATAGTGTCATCTAGCCCAAGTAATTCGAGGACATTTTCATCCCCTACATTACCGACTTTAACCTCTTCAATACCTTTAAGTTGCTGTTCACTTAAAAATTTAGAGTCCACGCCGAGTTCTAAAAGAGAACATAACATTCCTTGAGAAACGTAACCTCTAATTTTACCAGTTTTAATGACTCCTCCTGGCAGTTTAGCGCCATCTCTAGCGACAATGACTTTAAGTCCTTTTCGAACGTTAGGGGCTCCACAGACAATATTGAGCACGCCAAACTTACTACCAGTATTAACAGTTGTTAAATGAAGATGATCGCTATCAGGCATATTCTCACAAGTGAGAACTTCACCAATGACGAGATTAGTTCCACTAGCGAGAGTTTCAATTGATTCTACTTCAACACCTGCAAAGGTAAACTTATTAGCGATTTCACTAGGAGTTAGACCTTCTAAAGAAACAAATTTTTTTACTAAATTTAATGAGACTTTCATTTTCCTAACCTCCTATTTTCTTTTAAATTGTTCGATAAATCGAACATCACCTTGATATATACGACGGATGTCATCGATTCCGTATCTAAGCATAGCGACACGTTCAATTCCGACTCCAAAGGCAAAACCACTATAGACTTTTGGATCATACCCAGACATTTTTAAGACATCAGGATGGACCATACCTGCTCCTAATATTTCAATGTAGCCTGTACCTTTACAAGTTGGACAGCCTTTACCATGACATTCCATACATGAAATATCAACTTCAACACTTGGTTCTGTAAATGGAAAGAATGACCCTCTAAAACGAACTTCTCTTTTTTCACCAAACATTTTTCTTAAGAAAAGTTCAAGAGTGGCTTTTAAATTTCCAAAATTAATATTTTTATCAATAACTAAGCCTTCGACTTGCCCAAATTGATGGGAATGAGTTACATCGTCATCATCTCGACGAAAACATTTTCCAGGACAAATGATTTTTAATGGTTGACCACTTTTTTCGTCCATTGCGTGTGCTTGCGCTGGTGAAGTATGAGTTCTAAGTAGGAGAGAACTTGAAATATAAAATGAATCTTGCATCTCTCTAGCAGGATGATTCTTAGGAATATTCATTCTTTCAAAGTTATAATAATCGCTTTCAACATCTGGTCCTTCTTTTACTTCGTAACCCATGGACACAAAAATGTCGATAATTTCATCTTGAATTAAATAGAATGGATTTATTCCACCCATTTTATAGGAGACACTAGGAAGAGTGATGTCAATTTGTTCTTTAGATAATTTTTCTTCGATTTCTTGCTTAGTTAATTGCTCTTGCTTTTCTTTATATGTAGCGTTTACTTCTTCTTTAGCTTTATTAACTAATTGACCGAATTTAGCTTTATTCTCACCAATTAAATCTTTGATGTGAGACATCATTGAACTAAGAGGGGATTTTTTAGAAAGATGCTTATCAAAAGTAACTTTAAGTTCATTTAAGTTATTAGCCTGTTTAATTTCTTGAATTATTTCTTTTTTTAATTCTTCAACTTTATCAAATAATTCCATAGTTTATTTTCTCCTTGTAAAAATTTAAAAGGATGACACAAGGAACGAACTTTGCCGTGGTGCCATCCTATTTCATTTTATATCATATAAAACACTCTAAGTCTTAACGCGACTAACGATTCTCATTACAAGAAACGCTCCGAGGTGAATTCACTCATCTATTTAGTGTGTGGGTTCCACTATTCCACATTCCCTATCTAAATAGTATCTAGAGTTACTATTTCTCATCAATGCGAATTAATTATAGCATTAAAGAAAAATAAGAAAAGAGTAAGGTTAACGGTATCGATGCAATATAGAATTTATATCTAACATTCATTGTCTTAAGAAAAATTAATATAGCAATAATTATTAGGACAACCTCTTATTAATTTGAAAAAGAATAATAAAGCTAAATTTGAATAGATCCAAATGAAAACTAGACCGATTTAAGTCTAGTTTTAGAAAATCCACTCCAGATTTCACAGAGTCGTAATATTAACTAAACGTTAATTATTTTCATCAGAAAAATGAGTAGTAACAAGAACAGGATTCACAACATTTTCTTCAAATTTTGCTCGTTTTGTGATTTCATCGCTATTGTGCCAAAATTTACAATTAGAGTCAAATTCTACAGTTGAAGAACCTGAATAGCTTTCAACTAAACGCTCAACGCCTAATTCTTCACCTGCGCCCGGTACATTTGTCTCTTTTGCAATAATAGTGCAAGAATTAAAGAAAATTTTTGAGTTAGTCGCTTGTGAATCAACGATTATAGTCCCATAATTATTGCCTCTTGCTCCAGTTTCGTTAGCCCATTGATTAACGCCAGTGAGTGTAGAATTTGTAAATTCAAAATCACTATTAGGACAACGAGTTTCAAAAGCGCAATAGCCAGTAATCTTGCTGTTATTAACTCTAAGTTTGACATTATCGATGCTATTACGAACGTAAATACCATAACCACAAGTTTCAATTTCACAATTATCAATTGTTAAATCGAAACCATCTAAACATGTAAGGTTAATTGCTCTGTTTTCAAACGATACATAGTCCGCTGAGTTTGTTGATAACAATAAATCAATGCCAGAAAGATAAAGTGACCCACCGTTCATTTGTTGAGTATCAGCTTCATCACCCCAAATATTGAAAATTCTTAGATCTTCACTCTTTATAGCAGTGTTTCCATCGCCATAAATTGCTAAGTTCTTTGTCTTAAGCAAATAGCGATCGGATAAAGTGACATCTTCGGTTACTTTAATACTAGTAGAATCAGTGCTTGAATTTAGTGCGGCTAATAAACTAGTTTCGTTATTAACCTCAACATCATATACCGCAGCGTTACCTTGAACAGCTTCAACTGTGTTAATGATAGTGCAAGATTTGTCTTGATATTCGTCTTTGACATTACTTGGAAGTTCAATGACAACATTTAAATTTTCAGGATTTGTACCAACTTCAAGAGTTTTCCAGTGTGATGCAGTGCTACCTGCAAATGTTTCGTTATTAAAGGTAACTTTTAATGCAGCAAATAAGTCACTACTAGTAGTTTCATCTAATTGAAGTGAATTGCGATATTTGATAGTGACATTACTTAAATTTGTGACTTCAATAGTAAATTCGACTTTATCTCCAGGAGTCATTTTTTCAAGAGTGAATTTACCAGTTTCTTCATCGTAACTAGCAGTCCCTCCATTGGTAAAAGTTCCATTAACCTCTGTTTCTCTAATTACATCAGTGTCTGGATCACCAGTTAAATCAACACCTGAATAAGTTTGAAAGTTTTTTACTTTCGCATCAATACTAACCTTACCAGATGTAACGGCAATATTAGTCTTACTCTCAGAAGTGAATAAAGCATATGTTGATCCAGCAATGAGAGAACCTGCGGCTGCAATAGAAGCAAGTGAAGCTAGAATAATACTGC
>CAVIPP010000014.1:16780-23788 GCA_963644615.1 Oscillospiraceae bacterium | reverse complement strand
TTAGGCACGCCGCCAGCGTTCATCCTGAGCCAGGATCAAACTCTCAAAAAGTTTTATCTTAGTTCATAATAAATTCTGGTTTTATTGTTTATAAAAATTGACGTTAATGTTCTTGTACATCTGTTCAGTTTTCAAAGATCAGTTGCGCTCTATACTCTCGTATAGTCTATATCTTCTTTCCCAAGAAAATGCGCTTGTAATATAGTAGCACTCAAAATTTATGTAAGTCAATAACTATTTTTACTTTTTTTCAAATTAGTTATTTTTAAGTGCTATTAGCTGTGCTTTCAAACAATTATAAAATGTTATTTTATTTGAATATGCACGAGTGAAATTATATCGCAACAAAATATAGACACAAGTAAAAATTATATTTTTTTCTTATAAATTATATTAATTTTACGCGCACGTTTACGCGCACGCGTATAATAAAAACCACTAGCAATAAAGTTGCCAGTGGTTATTTTTAAAGAATTAGATTATTAATTGTTACTTCTAGAATTTGCAAGTAAGACAAGAACTCTAATAAAGATATAAATAAAATCGAAATATAAATTGAATGCGCAATATAAAGCGAGATTATTATTTCCTCTTCCGCTTGCGGCAATTTGATTCATTCTATAAAAATCAAATACTGTTATCAATAACATGGCAAGTAAAGTAACAACAGAAAGAATTGCACTTGTCTTAGTTAATTGGACATTTCCACCTGAAAAGACATATGTTAACCAAACAAATAACGAAACAAGCAATGCACCAAAGAGTAATCCGATACCAATAGAGCCAAACCATTTAGCTTTATCACCGAGTAAATAACTAGATAAACCCATCGCCGCAAAAACCAGTGAAGTTATGCCAAAACTAGTTGCGATAGTCCAAAATGGAAGAAACATCGTAAATGATGAGATAAAAATCCCCATTACAACTGCGTAAATAATAAATGGCACTAAAGAGGCTTTTCCTCTAGTTAATGAAATCATAATCCAGATTAAAGAAACAAATTGGAGAATAGAAGCACTTATCAAAATCGCTAAATATGCTTTGAAGGCAGTGGCGGCTGTATCATTAGTAATATTAAGAGAGCCAGCACCAATTAAATTAGTAAATAAAGCACCTAGACCGAACGCAACTGCAAAAGTGATAACAAGTCCTAAACCAACATATAGAAAAACTTTTCCATAAAAAGATTTAGTAGAAGTTAATTTCTCATTTTCGATAGTTGTATCGTACATAATTAATCCTCGACAATATTTTCGACAAGTTGTTTAAATGAATCGACTTTTAGGGAAGCTCCACCTACTAAAGCACCATCAACATCTTCTTGAGATAGATATGCTTTGACGTTTTCAGGTTTAACACTACCACCATAAAGGATTCGTACTTTTTCACTTGCAGTGCCAAATTCTTCTTTAACTAATTCACGGATATAGTGACAAATATCTTCAGCAATTTCAGTTGAAGCATTTTTACCAGTACCAATTGACCAGACAGGTTCATAAGCAATAACTAAATTTTCAACGTTTTCTTTAGTTAATCCTTTTAAACCAACGGTTACTTGTTCTTTAATGACAGTTTTGGTATTTCCAGACTCAAATTGATCAAGTGTTTCACCAACACAATAAATTGGTGTCATATTATGAGCAAATAAAGCGAGAAGCTTTTTATTGCATGATTCACTAGTTTCAGCAAAATATGTTCTTCTTTCAGAATGGCCAATTATACACCAAGATACGCCTAAATCTAAGAGCATTGGAATTGAAATTTCACCAGTGAAAGCGCCGTGATCTTCATAGTGACAGTTTTGAGCGGCGACAATTAAATCAGGATTCATCTTTTTAACTGGGCAAAGTGATAAGAATGTTGGAGCAACACCTATATCAATGTTATGCGCTAAAGCGTAATTATTAAGGGCAACGGATTCAACGCTAAAAGCTTTTGCTTCTTCGCGAGTTTTATTCATTTTCCAGTTGCCAAATATTAATTTGCGTCTCATAACTATTTAAGAATATCCACACCAGGAAGGTGCCCATCATTTTGAATCATTTCTAAGGAAGCTCCACCACCAGTAGAAACGTGTGAGAAATCATTATTGTAACCAAATTGTTTGATCGCAGCAGCACTATCGCCACCACCACAAACTGTAAAGGCTTTATCTTTTAAATCTCTAATTGCTTCACAAACTGCTTTTGTACCAGCTTGAAATTCATCTTGTTCAAAAACGCCCATTGGTCCATTCCAGAAAACCATCTTGGCTTTTGAAATAATATCGGCGAATTTTTGAGCAGTTTTTGGTCCGATATCAACACCTTCAAAGCCATCAGGAAGATCTCCTTCAACAACTTTGATTTGACGACCACTAACTGGTTCAAATGAATCAGTAACAACAGAGTCAATAGGTAAAATAATACGGCCTTTAGCTTCTTGTAAACATTTTTTAGCGTAATCAAGAGCGCCTTCATCAAGGAAGGAAGTACCAATCTTGACACCTAAGGCTTTTCTAAATGTATAACTCATTGCGCCACCAATAATGATGTAATCACATTTTTTAAGAAGTGAATCAATAACTTGAATTTTATCAGTAACTTTAAGTCCACCTAAAATAGCAACATATGGTCTATCGCTATCTTTAACTTCAACGCAGCGCATTAAATTTTTAATTTCTTTTTCAACTAAATAACCGCAGGCAACAGGTTTTCCTTCTTTTTTAAGAATTTCAGGAATTCCATAAGTTGAGGCGTGGGCACGGTGTGCACTACCAAAAGCATCCATCACAAAGACATCAGCTTCCTTAGCCCAAATAGCGGCTAATTCAGGATCATTCTTTTCTTCGCCTTTTTCGTAACGAGTATTTTGAACGAGGAGAACTTCTCCATCTTTTAATGTATCACAAGCTTTTGTGAATTCTTCGCCTCTAGTATCGTTAACAAAATGAACATCTTGATTAAGAAGTTCAGCTAAACGAGGCGCAACGACTTCAAGGTTGTTTTTCTTCTTTTGAGCATCAATATCTTCTTGGGTCTTTTCACCTTTAGCGAGTTTTTTCCAATCAACCTTACCTAAGTGAGAAAGTAAAATAACTCGTGCACCTTTTTTGAGTAAATCTTGAATAGTAGGAAGTGCTGCACGAACACGGTTGTCATCACGAATCTTTCCATCTTTTAATGGAACATTGAAGTCAACGCGAACAACAACTTTCTTACCATGAAGATCTTTTAAATCATTAATTGTAAGCATAATATCTCCTTTAAAATAAAGCGCCCAACTTGTGGGCGCTTAATAAGTGAACTTATTCACCGGGAATAGCTACCCTAAACTAGCAACATTATTTGAGTTCAGAGAAGTATTTAATGGTGCGAACCATTTGTGATGTATATGAATTTTCATTATCGTACCAAGATACGACTTGAACTTGATATAAATCATCACTAATTTTTGTAACCATTGTTTGGGTTGCATCGAATAATGAACCATATCTCATACCGATGATATCACTAGAAACAAGTGGTTCTTCGCTATATCCAAATGAAGCAGATTCATGTTTCTTCATCGCTTCATTAATAGCTTCGACTGTAACATCTTTACCTTTAACAACTGCTACAAGAATAGTTGTGGAACCAGTTGGAACTGGAACACGTTGTGCACTACCGATAAGTTTTCCATTTAATTCAGGAATAACTAATCCAATAGCTTTAGCAGCACCGGTGCTATTTGGAACAATGTTTGCGGCACCAGCACGAGCACGACGTAAATCACCTTTACGATGTGGACCATCAAGAATCATTTGATCACCAGTATAAGCATGGACTGTGGTCATAATTCCAGATTGAATTGGGAATGCTAAATTTAGTGCATTAGCCATAGGTGCTAAGCAGTTGGTTGTACAACTAGCAGCAGATATAATCTTATCTTCATTTGTTAATGTTTTTTCGTTAACTGAGAAGACGATTGTTTTTAAATCTTTTCCAGCAGGAGCACTGATGACAACTTTACGAGCACCAGCATCAATGTGAGCTTGTGATTTTTCTTTTGAGGTATAAAAACCAGTACATTCTAAGACGACATCAACTCCTAATTTTCCCCAAGGAAGATTTTGAGCCTTTGGTTCTGCATAAATAGTAATTTCTTTTCCATCGACAGTAATTGATCCTGGAACGACAACAGTTTTGCCATCTTCAGCAAAAACTGGTTCTTTGGAGCTAACAGTGTGTTTGTGTTCTCCAATGGCACCGCAATAACCACCTTGAGCGGTATCATATTTTAATAGATTTGCTAACATTTTTGGACTGGTAAGATCGTTGATAGCGACGATTTCATAACCTTCAGCACCAAACATTTGTCTAAATGCTAATCGACCAATACGTCCAAATCCGTTGATTGCAACTTTAACTGACATATTTAAATGTCCTCCTTTTTTCTTGGCGAAGTTATTATACATAATAAAACAAATAAGTAAATCAAATTTTATTAAAAAAATTACTTATAATAGATAAAAGTATATTTATTTTCATAATCCAGGAATTGTTTCAACGCCTTTAAATAGAGTTTCTAATCTAATTCCAAAGGCATCGGAAATTCTTTCTAATACATCCAAAGTAGGGTTACGTCTACCTTTTTCTAAATCAGAAATATAGTTGCGATTCACATTAGCTTGAAGTGATAAATCAAGTTGAGACCAACCTTTTTGTTTTCTTAAATAGGCGATTCTCATACCGAGTTGTTGTTTACTTGTCATTGATAGCTCCTATATATTTGTTAGCTCTATTATGAATACTTCGAAAAATGTGCGCTACATTGCTCCGAGAAACATTTTCACCTATTTCTTTAGATAATAAATTAGCAAGTTCTTGTAAAGAAGCGTCTTCGTTTTCAAGTCTAAGTTTCATTAAGATACGTTGTTTTTTATTTGAAATATTGTCAATTCCTAAAAATTTATCAATTATTTTAATTTCTTCAATCTGACGAGATGCAGCGAGTGAAGTTTTACAATAGTTAGCAGCGTCTAAATTTGCAAGACGATTACCGATATTTGAAAAATCTCTCTCAATACGTGTCTCTTCAAATTCTAAAGCAGCATTAGTTGCGCCAATCAAAATCAGAAAATCACTTATTTGGTCTGAACGCTTAATATATGTAACATATTCATTTCGACGTTTAACAATCTTAGCGTTAAATTGACCACCTTTATATTTAGTGAATAATTTTGTGAACCATTTAGCGTAATTTTCATCATTAAGTGAAATTTCAAGATGATAATTAGAATTCTTAGGTGAATTAACTGATCCACTAGCTAGAAAGGCACCACAAAGATATCCTGCAATCATATTGTCATTTGAGATAATATTTTTAGCAATTTTTCCTTCAAGAAAATTTATCTCAAGGTCACCTAAAATATAATCTGTTTCATTATCTAAAATAACACTATAGGTTGTTCTTTTTTTAAAATTCATCATCTTTGAAAATGAAAAACGAGCATTAAGTCCGTAGACGTTTTGAATACAAGAATAAATAAATTTAGCCACTTTAGCGTTTTCAGTTTTGATAACTAATGAAGATTTCTTATTTGAAAACACTACACTTCCATTAATCTTAATAAAAGAAGCAAGGATAGATCTTAAATGTTCACTTTCAAAATTCGAAGAACAAATTTCTTCTTTAACTATTTGAGTGAAAGAAACTTTAGACTCATTCATTAATTTTGATTTCCTTAAGGTATTGAACAATATAATGTGATGCAGTTGCAGCGTCTCCACTCGCGGTAACTAATTGTCTAACTTTTTTATTAACAATATCACCAATTGCAAATAAACCACTCACACTACTCATCATTTTTTCATCAACTTTTATATATCCATTTTCATTACTCACAAATAACGATTTTAAAAAATCAGTTGAAGATTTATCGCCTACATATGGGAATAAACCAGAAACAGGTATATCTTCACTATTATTAGTAAATATAGATGTCACTCCATATTCATCACCTTTTACTTCATTAATATAAGTAGATAAGCGAATTTCTATGTTTTTAGTTTTAGCTAAACTATCAATCAAAGATTTATCTCCAAGTAGTTTATCATTGTTAACAATAAGATAAACTTTGCTGGCAAGATTAGACAAATATAAAGCCTCTTCTAAAGCAATATTATTATTTCCGTAGACTGCAACCGGTAAACCCTTAAAGAAATTCCCATCGCATGTAGCGCAATAAGATACACCTCTACCAAAAAATTCTTTTTCGTTTTTAATGCTACTAGTTTGTAAAACACTACCTGTAGCGATTACCACTACTTTAGAGATATATGAATCAACATCACTTATAACTTCAAAACCTTCTGGGTTTTTTAATACTGATTGAACCATACCATAGGTAATAGAAATATTTAAGTGCTTTAATTGTTCCAATAAATCTAATTGAAACTCAAGACCACTGATGGAAACATATCCAGGAAAATTCTCAATTTTTGAGATTTTAGTTAATTTCCCGCCAGGAATTTTTCCTTCTAGCAAGACAAAGTCAACATTAGATCGTTTTAAATAAATTGAAAGAACAATACCAGCAATACCAGAGCCAATAATGACAACGTCAGTCTTTTTCATAATCCATCGCCTTTAAAACATCACTAAAATCATTAATGAATACATCAACTTCATCGACTGGAATTAAATCTTTACGAGGTGAAAACGATACAAGGCCAAATCCAACACCAGCTTCTTTAGCAGTCAAATAATCAACATAGCCATCACCTATATATAAAACATTTTTTGGATTTTTAATAGCAAAATGCTTCATCGATAAAAAAATTCCTTCAGGAGATGGTTTTGTATTTTTAACTTCGTCTGAACAGACACTAAAATCAAAATAAGAATCTATACCAAGAAGAGAAAAAACGAAATTTGTGGCTTCTCTAGATTTAGAAGTAACTAGTCCAAAAGGTATTTTTCTTTTGCGAAGTTCAATCAATAATTCTTCCACTCCAGGAAATAATTTAGTGTATTTCACATAATTTT
>CAVIPP010000014.1:0-16770 GCA_963644615.1 Oscillospiraceae bacterium | reverse complement strand
TTCATAAATTCATTTAAAATCAAATTTTGATCGACATCAGGAAATTCTTTTTTTAGCGTTTCTTTAATCGGAGGACCAGAAAAAGAAAGCATATGCTCAAATGTTGCTTCATATCCTGGCCTATACTTTTTATAAAGTTCAAGAAAAGTGGCGACAATCATGCCGTCACTATCTAATAAAGTTCCATCAAAATCAAATAAGACAAGTTTATACATTATTCAAAATCATATGTTTTAAAATGATTGAAGTCTTTATGGCGTGCTTCCAATATACCCCACAAATAACTAGCACCTATAACTAGTGCACCTAATCCGATCATTACAATCGCAGTTATCTTTGATTGAGAGAAGCCATCGCCAACTCCGCTTCCATAGCCATTTCTCATTGGCTCTAAAATAAGTCGAACAAGTCCATACCAAAGAATATACATACCTCCTCGAGAAAGAAGTGGAAGATATTTATTGATAGGTTTAGTCGCGTATCTAATAAGGAAATAACCACATAAATTAATTACAGACTCAATTAAAAATAATGGAACATACATTTCACCTTCACCAATTTTATTTACAACAGTAACAGATGTATATTGCATTTGATTTCTAATTACACTAGGAAGAAACCACCAATTCGAAATAAGCGTTGGTTCACCAAAGACTTCACAATTAAAGAAATTACCCCATCTACCAATTGCTTGTGCAATAAGAATAGTTGGAACAATTGTGTCAATCGCCCATCTGATATCGACATATTTTCTAAATAGGAGCATAAAACCAACCCCTGAAATAATACCTAGAAGAGCACCACCTTGAATAGCTAAACCACCATCCCAGACATGGAATATTAAAGCAGGATTAGCAAGATAATAATCACCTCTTAAAACTAAACAATACCAAAGTCTAGCTCCTACAAGTCCCATTGGAAAAGCAACTAAAAATAACGTATCAATGATGCCATGTTTTCCATACTTTTTATAAAAATAATGATCACATATGAAATAAACTCCAACAGCGCCACCAACGACAATAATTCCATAAAAAGCAATTCTAAAACCGCTAGATTTATCCTGAAAAGTTGTTAACCCTTTGCCAAAATCAATCGCGTTATATAGCGGATAAGAAATGTGATAAGCAAATCCTTCAGTCATTATAAAAAAGAAAACAAGGGTAACACCAATTGACGCAAACATCATTATACGAACAAGATTTCTTTGTTTTTCATTTAATTTTGGCTTGTAGTAATAAAGAATAAAACTCGCTACTAACATGGTGAAACCACTGCCAAAGAAGTAACTTCCAAATATAATACAAATGTGCTCAATTGCACTTAAATTCCATGCACCCCAGAGCACTCCACCATAACTTGAAAGAATTGTCATTAGACCAACTGAACCAATACTCGCCATTAATCGAATAAATAATTCTTTTGAAATAACGATTTCAGTCGTGCCTAAAGGCTTTTCTTTAACAAATTTGATAACTGAAAATATAACATAGCCAAATATAGCTACACCTAAAACAATTCCAACGATAAATAACGACATTCCAATCATAATTTCATTTTACCACACACTATTCGTGTTTTCCTTTCAATATTTTTTTTAAAAATTGACCTGTATATGAAGATTTAATTTCACTGACTTCTTCAGGTGTACCAGTTGCAACTATTTCTCCACCTTTATTTCCACCTTCAGGTCCTAAATCTATTATATAATCAGCGACCTTAATAACATCAAGATTATGTTCAATAATCAAGACTGTGTCACCGTGATCAACAATTTTATTTAAAACATTTATCAAACGTTTAACATCATCGACATGTAAACCAGTTGTGGGTTCATCAAGTAAAAAGATTGTTTTACCAGTAGGGCGTTTTTGAAGTTCATAAGCAAGCTTAACTCTTTGAGCTTCTCCTCCAGAAAGAGTTGTCGCTTGTTGCCCAAGTTTAATATAACCTAAACCAACGTCATATAAAGTTTGAATCTTTCTTTTAATAATTGGTCTATTATCAAAAAAATTCAACGCTTCTTCAACAGTCATCTCTAAAACATCATAAATACTTTTACCTTTATAATGTACTTCTAATGTCTCTGGGTTATATCGTTTTCCTTCACAATCATCACATTTAACATATACATCAGGAAGAAAATTCATTGGAATACATTGCACACCAGCACCTTGGCACGATTCACATCTACCACCAGGAACATTAAATGAAAATCTTCCTTTTGTGTAGCCTCTAACTTTCGCATCTATTGTTTCTGAAAATAAAGTTCTGATATCATCAAAAACACCAACATAAGTAGCAGGATTACTTCTTGGTGTGCGACCAATAGGTTCTTGAGTGATATTAACAATCTTATCAATATTTTCAAGTCCCTTAAGAGAAGAATACTTACCAACTTTGATATCGCTTTCTGGATACATATTTTTGTAAATTGCTGGATATATAGTTTGATTCACAAGTGAAGATTTCCCACTGCCAGAGACACCAGTGACAGCGACAAATTTACCTAAAGGTATTGAAACATTGATTTTTTTAAGATTATTGCACTCTGCTCCCTTGATGGTTAAAAATTTGCCACTACCTTTACGTCTTTCTTTTGGAATTGGTATATATTTCTTACCTGATAAATATTGACCGGTAATCGATCTAGGTTCGTTAATAATATCATTAAGAGTTCCTGAGGCAACTACTTCTCCACCGTGAACTCCTGGTCCAGGACCAATATCCACTAAGAAATCGGCAGCGCGCATAGTGTCTTCATCATGTTCAACTACAATTAAGGTATTACCTAATGAAACCATTTCTTTCATTGTCTTAAGTAATTTTTCATTATCACGTTGATGTAGACCAATGCTAGGTTCATCTAAAACGTATAAAATACCAGATAACTTACTACCTATTTGAGTTGCTAATCTAATACGTTGAGCTTCACCACCACTTAAAGTCATCGCATATCTAGAAAGGGTTAAATATCCTAATCCAACATCAATTAAAAATGTTGTCCTATTATCAATTTCTTTAATAACTAATCGGGCTATTTCTTGTTGAGAAGGAGATAATGTTTTATTTATATTTCTAAGCCATACAAGTAATTCTTCAACAGATAGGCAAGTCGCTTCATATATATTTAAACCATTAACTTTAACTGAGAGTGCTTCTTTGGATAATCTTGCACCATGACAAGATGTACATTCATTATCTCTCATGTAATATGCATACATATCTCTCATCATATCTGAAGATGTCGAATTATATAGACGGTCAATTTTTGCTTTTATACCTTCGATATAACCATTGCGATGAGTTTTATTTCCATTCACAGATGTTAATTCGTATTTAAAAGGTTTATCACTACCAAATAAAACAATATGTTTTTCTTTTTCAGTTAAATCTTTATATGGTTTATCTAAATTGATTTTATACAAATTGCATAAGAGAACAAATTCTTGCCATTCAAGATTTTTTGTTCCAACAATATTTCGGTAAAATCTAATTGCGCCTTGATTAAGCGATAATGTTTCATCTGGAATAATAAGATGCGGATCAGCTTCACGTTTCATACCAAGACCTTTACAATCTGGGCAGCATCCAAGTGGAGCGTTAAAAGAAAATAGTCGTGGTTCTAATTTAGGAACTGAAAAGCCACACTTTGGACAACTATGATGAGTTGAAAATAGTTTTTCAGAATCATCAGTTAGAAAAATACAATAACCATTTGAATAATCAGTAGCTAATTCAATTGCGTCTATAAGTCGACTACGTATGTCTTCTTTAAGAACTATTCTATCAATGACAATATCAATATCATGTCGTTTATTTTTTTCTAATTCAGGAACTTCACTAAGACGCATTATGCTTCCATCAATACGCACTCTTTCAAAACCTTGAGATTTTATTTTTGCTAGAACATCTTTCTGTGTGCCTTTTTCATTATGGGCAATAGGGGAAAGAATTTGCATTTTCGTTCCAAGAGGATAATCTAAAGCAATATCAATCATCTTAGAAGGAGAAAAAGAAATAATTGGTTCATTATGTGTAGCACAATAAGGTACACCCACTCGAGCGTAAAGTAGTCTTAAGTAATCATATATTTCCGTAACAGTTCCAACCGTAGAGCGAGGATTATGTGAAGTTGTTTTTTGATCGATAGAAATAGCAGGAGAAAGACCACTAATCTGATCAACATCAGGTTTATCGACATTTCCTAAAAATTGTCGAGCGTACGCTGAAAGAGATTCAACATATCGTCGTTGCCCTTCTTTATAAATTGTGTCAAACGCTAAAGTAGTCTTACCACTTCCAGAAAGACCTGTAAAAACTGTAAGAGTATATTTAGGAATTTCTAAATCAATATTCTTAAGATTGTTTTCGCGAGCGCCTTTAACAAAGATAGTTTTGCTTTCCATGATGAAAATATTAACACAGTTAATTTTTGTTATCTATATCGATGCACCAATTAAAAAGGGTTACACAATTGTATAACCCAATAGTTTAAATTGATTATAAACCAAATTT
This sequence comes from Oscillospiraceae bacterium, assembly GCA_963644615.1. GTDB lineage: Bacteria > Bacillota_I > Bacilli_A > RFN20 > CAG-826 > Fiminaster. The sequence goes on along the minus strand of CAVIPP010000014.1, from coordinate 12,252 downwards.
CTTAATTCTTTCCCAACGTTCAACAGCGCATTTTTGAGATTTGTTAAGTAATTCTTCAGCATGAGCAGGATTAACGATAGGAAGCTGAGAGAATCTAGTTTCACCCATGACAAAGTCACGGAATTTAGTAAAGTCAGGTTCTTTGCAATCTAGTGTTAACGCTGGTTTACCTTGTTCAAGATTGCGTGGATCATAACGGAAGGTCGTGAAATAGCCACATTCAACAGCGCGTTTTTCAACCGCCATTGAGTTAGATAATCCGCCTTTAATACCATGGTTTGCACAAGGTGCATAGCAAATGATTAAGGAAGGACCGTTATAACTTTCAGCTTCTTTTAAAGCTTGAATCGCTTTCATAGGATTACTTCCTAATGAAATTTGAGCAACATAGCAATGACCATAACTCATCGCAATAAGAGCAAGGTTCTTCTTTTCGCCAGTTTTACCACTTGCGGTAAATTTAGCAATACTACCTGTTTGTGATGATTTAGATGATTGTCCACCAGTATTTGAATATACTTCGGTATCAAGTACTAAGATATTAACATCTTGATCGTTAGCGATAACGTGATCAAGTCCACCATAACCGATATCATATGACCAACCATCACCACCGATAATCCAAACTGATTTATCAAGAAGGTCTCTTTCATATTCGAGAACTTTCTTAACATCTTCATTTTTGCTTTCTTTGACAAGCTTAACTAGATTTGGAATTATTTTGCGAGCTTCATCTTTGTTTTTGATATTTTCTAAATATGCTTTAATTGTGGTTTTTAATTCTTCACTTACATCATCATAATTTAATGCTGGTTCAAGAATAGAAACAATTTGAGCAAGACGATAATCAGTCACGCATCTCATACCATAGCCAAATTCAGCATTGTCTTCAAATAATGAGTTAGCCCAAGCTATACCTTGTCCATTTTTATCTGTACAGAATGGAGTAAGAGGGGTAGAACCACTATAAATAGATGAACATCCAGTAGCGTTTGCTACAAGCATGTCTTTACCAAATAATTGGGAAACAAGACGATAATATGGAGTTTCACCACATCCAGCACACGCACCAGAAACTTCCATATAAGGCATTAAGAATCCAACACCTTTTACAGAGTTAGTTGGGAAGAGAGATTTATATTCAACGTGTTTGAATAAATAATCTGCACCTTCTTCTTGAACAAATTGCTCTTTAGCTTCTGACATATAAAGGGCTTTTTTGCCAGCTTTATTTGCCATACATTCAGTGACACAAAGTCCACATCCAACACAGTTTTTAGGTGAGACTTGTAAACGATATTTTAAGTTAGCAACACTTGGTCCACCGATAGCAACTTTTACATCGTTTTTAACGATTTCAGGTGCATTAGCAAGTTCTTGTTCGTTAAGTAAGAATGGTCTAATTGTAGCGTGTGGACACACAAATGCGCATTGATTACATTGTAAACAATCTTCTTTATTCCAAACTGGAACTTTATCAGCAATACTACGTTTTTCTTTAAATGTAATATTGTTTTCCATTGTTCCATCGAGAAGTTCAAATTCGCTAAACTTACTGACTGGAAGAGTATCTCCATCAAGAGTTCCCATCACATTGACATATGAATCAAAATATTCATCACCTGTAGTTTCACGAACACGTTTACTATCAAGATTAATCCAATTTGGATCTACTTTGATTTCTCTAAGTCCTTCAGTACCAGCGTCGATAGCGCGATAATTCTTTAAGACGACATCTTCACCTTTCTTTGAATATGTCTTTTTAGCAAATTTCTTCATCCATTCATTTGCTTCAGTGTAAGGCATAATGTTTTGATTAAGGTAGAAGAACGATGCTTGAAGTATTGTATTAGTGTGACGACCCATACCAACTTCAGCAGCAATCTTATTAGCATCAATAACATAGAATTTTGCTTTCTTCTCCGCTAATTGATACTTAACTCGATTTGGAAGAGATGAAATGAGTTTTTCATCATCCATATCTGTGTTAAGAAGGAATGTACCACCTACTTTTAAATTTTTAATCATGTCAAATTTGAAAACATATGTATCAAGCGAACATGAAATAAAGTCTGCATTTTCAACATAATATGTCGAGTGGATTGGTGATTTACCAAAACGGAGGTGAGAACGAGTAACACCACCAGCTTTACGTGAATCATAAGCAAAATATGCTTGAGCGTATTGATGGGTAGCATCACCAATAATTTTAATTGATGATTTATTGGCACTTACTGTACCATCACTACCAAGTCCATAAAATAAGCAAGAAGTGTAATTTGCTTTAACATGGAATGAATCATCAACAGGGATTGATAGATGAGTAACATCATCATTAATTCCAACAGTGAAATTATGATGTGGATTATTTTCTAAGAAGTCATAGACAGATTTAATATGTTTTGGTTGTGTGTCTTTACTAGATAAACCATAACGGCCACCATAAACAGCAATATCTTCACGACCGACTTGTTTTAAAGAGGCAACAACATCAAGGTATAATGGTTCACCAGTTGCGCCCATTTCTTTGGTTCTATCTAAAACAGCAATACGTTTAACAGATTTTGGTAATGCAATATTTAAATGCTTGCTAGAGAATGGACGATATAAATGAACTTTAACTAAGCCAACCTTACGTCCTTCTTTAATTAATTCATCAATAACTTCGATAGTTGTTTCAGTTACTGAACCCATGGCGACAATGACATCGGTAGCGTTTTTATCTCCATAATAAGTAAATGGTGCGTATTCTCTACCGGTAAGTTTACTAGCTTCTTTAAAGTATTTTTCAGCGATTTCAACAACCTTATCGTAATGAGCGTTTTGAGCTTCTCTACCTTGGAAGTAGACATCATCATTCTCAGCACCACCACGAGTGACTGGATGAGTATGTGGATTGAGGGCTCTAGCTCTAAATTCTTCTACTTTATCCATTGGAAGAAGTTTGCGATATTCTTCTTCATCAACAAATTCGACATTTTGAATTTCGTGAGATGTTCTAAATCCATCAAAGAAATGCATGACAGGTGAGCTAGATTCAATAGCGATAAGATGCGCCATTGGTGCTAAGTCAGCTATTTCTTGAACTGAATGAGAACAAATCATGGTAATACCAGTTTGTCTACATGCATATATATCTTGATGATCTCCAAAAATTGATAAAGCTCGTGTCGCTAAGCTTCTTGCTGAAACATGAAGAACAGCAGGAAGAAGTTCACCACACCATTTATAAATGTTTGGAATCATTAATAATAAACCTTGTGATGCAGTATATGTGGTTGCAAGAGCACCCGCTTGAAGCGCTCCATGAACAGTACCAGAAGCACCAGCCTCAGATTGCATTTCAACAACCTTGACTGGAGTGTTGAATAAATTCTTTTTTCCTTGTGATGCATATACATCAACAAGTTCAGCCATTGGTGAGCTCGGTGTAATTGGATAAATACCGGCTACCTCTGTGAAATAATAACTGCCGATCGCAGCAGCAGTGTTACCATCAACTGATAAGAATGATTTTTTAATATCCATTTTAAGTTAACTCCTTTAATTGGCAAAAATTATTATAATTTTATAGACCCCTTCGTTCAAGAAAAAAATCGGTAATATAACCGATTAATTACAATAAATAACTTTAAGTCATTATTTATGCTTAGATTTTTTATTTTTCTTCTCTAATTTAACTAATTCATCATTAACTAATTTTTTTAGTGTTTTTAGATCTAATTCACTCAATTGTTTATTTTTATCAACAAGCCCACCAATAGTGAGTTTTTGATACAAAAAATCTGAAACAGAATTATATTGATTCAATTCGGATTTTCTTATAACAACACGTTCTTTTTTAGGATTATTTAATTCTTCATTTTCGATATATTGTTCAATTAATGAAACTAAATCTCGAAAATTAAATTCCATATCCATAGTTATCATTGGTTCAAAAAATGAAAGTTCTTTTCTAATAACATCAGGATAAATTCCCATATGTCTAGCTAAGGCTTCACTACTTAGATTTTTACCTCTAGTATTTTTAATTGCGTTTAAATATTTTCTTGCTCGAGTCTTGTTCATTTTTTGTAAAGACATTATAACACAAATTAATCTTCACAATTAAACAAAGCTTTAACTCGTGATGAATCAAGAGATTTATAGACAACTACATATTCATCAAACCAATCAATTATCTCATCACTTGGTTCTTCAAATGATTTATACATGGAGATAACAACATCTTCAGGGACAATCTTATTTTTATCTCTTTGAACATTTTGTCTTAATATAACTTCAAGAGGTTTTTTAAGAACAACAAGTACTTTACGGTCAAATCCTTTTACTAGATGTAAAAATCTTTTTCGATATTCATTTTTTAAATTAGTAGAATCAGCGATGACAGTTACATCATTATTTTTTGCGGCATATTTATTAATGTAGTCATAATATCTATTCCAAACTTCGTCTTCTTTTGTGAAGTTTTGATATTCACCAGTGACTTCTTTTCTTATTTCGTCACTACTGACAATAAACACGTTTTTATGTGTTAATTGATACATTTCAGCCCAGGTTGATTTTCCCGCACCTGCAACAGCGGATAATAATATAAAAGTTCTCATCGGTAAATATCATAAACAAATTAATCGAAAAGAAAAGAAAAAATCACACAAAAGTGTGATTAATTGTTAATTGGTACACCATGCAGGGATCGAACCTGTGACCCACTGATTAAGAGTCAGTTGCTCTACCAGCTGAGCTAATGGTGCATCGCTTACATAAATATAATATAAGCATTCCAATTTATCAAGAAAAAAGAGCCCCTTGTAGAACAAGAAGCTCAATATAAAATATATAATTTATTCTGCTACAGTAACATCATCAGCGCTTAATGGTACAAGTGTCCATCCGCCTTCGTTACCAGGTTCAAAACTATCTGGAGCAGTTTTATTTACAGAAGAATATGTTAACGCACCTGTGACAGTAATAGTTTTTGTACCAGCATTTAAGACTTTATTAATAATCGCATTACCAATAGTTCCAGTTTCACCATCGACATGATAATTATGTTGAATTTCAACTTTTGTTCCATCAGCGGTTTTTAATATAAATGTAAATCTAGTTTTTCCGTCAGTTGACTCTGAAATTCCGGAATCAAAAGTACCCGAAATAGTACCCATTCTATGATGATAATCTGAGAATTGATTAATTCTTTCGACATCTGTTCCAAATACACCATTCATTTGTTTGCCGGTCAAATCAATTGGGGTTGTATCAATAGTTTCAACGCCTTTTTCAATAGCTTCTTCTTCAGTTAATTCATAAATTTGCGACATATTTGAACATTGTACGGATCCATAATATGAAGCAATATAGCAACTAGTTTCATAATATTTACCTACTTCAAAAACTGAAGGATCACTTAAATAGTCAATGTGATAGAGAGAAATAACCTTATTTCCATTAACTAAATAAGCAAAATTTTTGTCTGGTGCTAAATATGTTAATTTACCACGAATAGTAATCTTATGGCCGTTATTGTAATAATAATCTTTATTACGGCCTGCTGCATTTTGCCAATTGATAAATCTAGTTTTTCCGTCAACATCGCCAACATCATAAAACTCAGTATGGCTCATTTCTGTAAATGTAAGTTCAAGCATACTTAAAGTGCAATCGTAATGAACACTAGCAGTCGCACCATCACCACAGGTTAAAACACCATCAAAAGCAAAGCTTTGCTCTTTCTCCAATGAATAATTGAAGCCAACATATAAATGTGTGTCATCAGTGGAAGAATCTTCCCATTTATAAACACAACTAGAAGATGTTTTATCTTCGCTTACTGGTTTACCATATTTATTTTGATCATATGACCATTCAATTTGAACAGTATATGTTTTACCACCGATTTTTGTTTGTGATTGTTTTGCAAGTGAAACTGATTCAGAATTATTTGCATTAAGTCTAGTTGGTGTAGCAGAATTGGCAATCATATCGATACCACTAGCAGTTGCAATACCTTGGTTAGCAACTTTTTGAACGGCTTTGATTCGATTTTCTAAATCATCATTACCTCCACAAGATGCTAATGCGACTGTCGCGAGAGTGGTTAGACCACAGACGAATAATTTTTTTGCTTTCATGTTAATCTCCTTTTATAAGCATTTATATTTTATTCAGCAATCCAACGGAATCCGTTGTAATAATTGTTTGTTTTGTATTCATCTCTAATATCAGTGTGATAAGCAGGACCCACACCTTTTTGGCTAGAATTGTTGTTTGGAATACAAAGTTGATATGTTGAATTATATTTAGCAATAGTTCCAATTACATACCAAGATTGACAAATTGATGCTCCTTCATAAATAAATGAACTATGATCATATTTTCCAGGATAATCTAATGAACGAATATTAAGTTTTGCTCCACCTTCGGTTTTGGCAAATATTGTTACAGAGCCAACTCCTCTACCAGTAGATGAATCATAAGAATCACCATATCTAAAGAAGTCATCTTGTTTCTCGCCGCTTTTAGCAACTTCATCATCACTATCACCAGCGCGAATTGTTAATTTAACTGTAACGAATTTACCAACATAATCTTCAAAATTATCTTTTGTTGCTTCACTAATTGAACCAATTCCACTAATAGCGTCATAAGCATCAAGTGAGTAATCCCATCCTTTTGTTAAGGAAGCATTTTTAATATTGTTGACTTTATTTTCATCTTTCCAATCAGACGGATAAACTAATCCATAATCGGAAGGCTTTAATTCTGTAACAACACAATTATCCTTATTAGTTCTGATGTTAGAATCTTTAACATCGGTAAGCTGAATATTGTTGTTATAAGTAGTAGCTCTACAAACGAATGTAATAATATCTCCAACCGCATGTGAACTGGCGAAACCTTTAATATTTATAGAACTAAAAACGTATATTGAAGCATAATCTCCATTAGGGTAAGGATTTTTAACGTCTCTAACAACGATGTTATCACCAGTGAACATGACAATGATAGCTGTTACTCTTAATCGAATGCCACTACCAGAAGTATCTGATGATTCACTAATACCGAAATTCTCATAATTTTCACGAATATCACGAATTGTTACATCAACAATTGTATTAGTGTAATCGTAACCAGGATCTGATTCTCCATTAACGCGTAATTTAGATGAACGAGCATCAACATATGCTTGTTCAAAATAATCTAAATAAGGACAAAATTCAGAATATTCATGAAGTTCATTAATTGAATAACATTGTTCAAGAATTTCAAGATTTAGCAATCGATATGAACTATCTTCATTAACTTTGTACCAAACAAATCCAAGATATCGATCATTGCTTTCTTTTTGACCCCAAACATTGTAGTCATTTTGTAAAACGACTGAATAAACTTTTTGTTTTTCGTTAGCGCTATCCCAGAGGATGCTTTTTGTAAATTTTGAGGCTTTAACACCCCAAGGTTCTATTCTAGCGGTAGATTCTGGGGTATTTATGCCTAAAAAACGTAATGCTTTAGAATTTTCATTTGACTTTTTTGCATCAACTCGACCATTGACGAAATTGAGCGTGTCTCCATCGGTGACAGATGTTAATGTAACTTCACCGATTGCTGATGTATTATCGCTTGGTTCGGTGAAAACCTTGCCAGTGAAATCTTCTTCTAAGTGAAGATCATCAGTGTATGGGGTTGGGAGGATTTTTTCATTATAATCTGAATTATTTCCACCACAGCCACTTAAAAACGCTACAGTCAAACTAGCTAGAATGATTGATATTTTATTAAAGCATCTATTCACGTTTTTTCTCATATATTATTAATTAAGCTTTAACGTATTTGGTTAAACGAGAAACAATATCATTCATGATTTCATCAATTGTCTTTTCGTTAGCGCAAACACTTGTAACGATTGATTCGACTTCTTCACGTATTGAGCTACTTCCGACAAAGCCTGGATCAACAAACTTAATCCAACCAGTACTTGAATTGGTGTAGGTTTGTTCGTTAAGTTTAGCAACTTCTTGATAAGCACGTAAGTTAGGATTTGTATTATCGTAACTTGCATTTAAGTGTGCTTGATATTCATCGCTATTAAATGCAGACTTAGTTGCTGGGAAATAGCCAGTTTCGATAGCCCATTCAGCTTGTAAATCATCTCTTGTGAAATCAACCATTGAATCAAAAGTAATTTTCTTATCTTCCTCGCTTCCTTTGTCAAATAAAGCAAGATTCGTACCTTGAGAAATGACATATTTCTTATCAGCTTCTTTATAAGGAATGGTGGATAATCTTAAACGAATACCGTTTTTGATGTTATAGCTTAAGCCACCAGAAGAGCAGCACATTGCAAAACACAAATTTGTTGTAAAAGCACTTGATGCATAAGAGTCATCGGTCATTTGATTTGGTGTACCAAAGATCTTAGCGTCTGATAAATTTTTAATCGTTTCAAGAGCTTGTTTGGTTTTAGCTTTATTATTACTATCCCAAGCTGTAAACCAACCGTGTTGAGGATTTTTCATATCTTCGGATGTATATGATGTATATTGACCACCCCATTGACGAACAATTGTAATAAACATATTGTCAAGTGAGTCCCATGATAAGACTCTAAATTTATCTGCGGTCACGTTTGAGCAATCTAACAATAATTCAATTCCTTCACCAGTAGGTGCGTTATTTTTGTCAGCAACAACTTGGAAATCGCTGGCATCTCCATTAGAATTTTGCTTTCCGTAAAGGTATTTACCTGCAAGACCACCGTTAGTGGTAAACATTATTGTTCTTAATTTTTCACCAAATACTGCCCATTCATCCCACGTTTGAGGAATAGCAGTGATTGTTGTATCAACAGATTTTGCATAATCAAATAAAAATCCGTTATAGCCTAATACTTCTGTTGATTTATTAAATGGTAAACCAACAATATAAGGCGTTCCATCAGTGTGGAAAAGTAAATTTTTATTTTCTTCTAAATATTCGGAATAATAATCATCTGTTAAAGACGTATAACCTTTTTCCTCTAACCAATCAGCATGTTCAGCATCCCACTGTTCGATATAATCATCGAGTTCAAGTTGGATACCACTTTTAATATAACCTGCAAAGTGATCTGGATATCCGTTTGCGAAGTTTGGATAAGACGAAGTTGAAATTGAGTTCATAATATTAGTTTGAAGCTGTTTATATGAACCTTGTGACTGGTTATCAATGACAATATCAGGATTTAACGCCATATATTTGTCAACTAATGTTGATAAGGCAGAAGTGTAAGATGAACCGAACGAAGACCATAAAGTTAGATTTGTGCCAGTTTGAGTTTGACCACAAGAAGATAAGCACATAACACCTAGCGCAGTACCAATCAATCCAAATTTTAATTGTTTTTTCATAATTTTCCTTTCTAAAAATTAACCTTTAATTCCTGAGCGAGAAACACCTCGCATAATGTATTTACGGAATATGATGAAGAAGACAAATAGAGGCGCTGTAACCACCATTGATCCAGCAATCTTGACGGCATCTTGACCTTTGGCAATATCACTAGAGAATAATGACATAAGACCATTTGAAACAAGACGCATATCGTAATTTGTATTAACTCCCTTACCTTGTAGCCAGTTCCCGTTAGCGACTAATGTCGGCCAAATATATGAGTTCCACGAACCCATAAGAGAAAGAATGACTATTGTCATAATTGTTGGCATAGCAATTGGAATCATGACTTTAAATAAATATCCAATATCGGTAACGCCATCAACTTTGGCAGCAAGATAAAGTTCATTAGGAATTTGTTGGAATGTTTGTCTTAAATAATAAATATAGAAAACAGACACACCATGCACGAATATAAGAGCACTAAAAGTGTATTTCCAGTCTAATTGAATAGTTGTTTGATAGTTAGTGATAACCATCATTTCGCCTGGAATCATCATTGTTGCTAATAAAAGAGTAAATAATAAATTTTTACCTTTAAATTCAAGTCTAGCAAACGCAAATGCAGCAAGAACTGCTGTAACGGCAGTCACTAATGTTGAAGAAACTGCAACAATAAGTGTATTTAAGAAATATTGAGCAAAGCTTGATCGAGCAACTTCTTTTCCTAAATTGTTGATATATGTTTTAGCAAATATTGCTTGATAATTACTAAATGTCCAGTTTTCAAAACCTAATTTAGAAAAATCAGCAAACAAAGTAAATTGATCGAACGCAGATGCATTAATAATTGATGCAAAAACCATGAAGATAAACGGAGTCAACATGAATAATGCAAAAATGGTAAGAAATAAGTATAGCAATACTTTTTTAATAACGTTTAAGACGATATAGCGTTTTCGCGCATTATCATCAGCAAAATAAAGTGCATGTTCTGCCATATGTTAACTCCTTTCTAATAATGCACTCTCTTTTTGCTCACCGCAAATTGAAGACCAGTGATTATTAAAATAATTGATAAAAGAACCAAAGAACCAGCAGCAGCAATGCCTGGGTATAAATAGTTCTCATCTAGTTGTTTATAGATCCAACCAACGATTGGCATCCATTCTTCACCATATTCACCACCAAAATAATAGGCACCTTTATTAAGCGAAGAGTAAACAGACATAACACCTGTATACATTTTAAATGCACCAATAAAGGATGTAATTGTGATGTATAGAATTTGAGGTGAAAGAAGAGGTAATGTAATTCTTCTCCAAATAGTAAATGATGATGAACCATCAACTTTAGCGGCATCATAATATTGTTTATCAATTGTGGCTAAACCTGACATAAAGACAAGAATCTTAAATGCTAAACCCGTCCAAACTGAATAAACAACAATAACAACGCCTTGATGGAATCTACTCGCCGCACCATCAAACTGAGTTGGGTAAGGTGAAATCCAGTTGACAGGAGATACACCAAAATTAGATAACATCATATTGATAATACCACCTTGTCCTGATGAGAAAAGCATCTGGAAAACAAGGCCTAACGCAATTGTATTAGTGACATATGGTAAGAAGAATATAGTTTGATATAAACCTCTTAAAGCTTTAATTGAATTAAGGAATGTAGCGATTAGTAATGAAATTAATATTGTAAGAGGAACTTCAATAATAACTAGTTCAGCAGTATTAAGAATTGATTTTAAGAAAACTTTGTTCGATAAAACTGTCACAAAGTTATCAAAACCAAATGATGGGACTGAATTACCAATTAAACATTCACCGGTCTTTCTGTCCATCTTAGCACACGTGTTACCAAGTGCTTTAAAGAAGTTTCCTAATGCAAAGCTACCAGCTCCATCAACCCAGCGGAAGTCTTGAACAAATGCCATAAAAAATGTGTTGATGATTGGATAAAACATAAAGAAGACCAAGAATATCATCGCTGGAATTAAAACAATCCATGCAGTTGCCCATTGAGGGAGACTGACACGACGCTTTTTAGCGATGAGATGTGAGGTTGAATGTTTAAGTTCAAGCACTGCAGAGCCTTCAGGTGTAAGTATTACATTATCTAATTCCATCTCTTCCTTCCTTTCTTTTGAATTTTTAAACATAACTACAACAGAAAATAACTAAGTTATTTAATCCTTTCACCATGTTTTTCATCTTCAAAAACATAGAAACGTTTGGCCTTAAAGGATAATTTATCATGACCAAGAATTTCATTTCTAAGTTCAGAAGGAATAATAATTTTTATGTGAGATTGTGGTTGATTAGTGATTTTACCAATAATGGTGATATCACGACCGATTTGTTGAACCATATCGACATCAACGGAAATATTTCCACCTTTTTTACAATGTTCAAATGATTCAGGACGCACAGCAATTTTAACTTTACGATCTTTAAGTACTTTTTCAACTTGAATTTTAGAAGTAACTTCTTCACCTTTTTCATTAATAGTAATTTGTTCTTCTTCTACTAGTGTAGTGTGAGTCCCACTATATTCTTTTCCAGTATCAAACACATTACCATTTAAAAGGAGTTTACCATCAGCGATTTCGCCATCAAAAACATTGATTTCAGGAGATCCTAAAAATTTAGCAACGAATAAATTAGCAGGTTCTTCATATACTTTTTGTGGTTCATCGATTTGTTGAATAACACCAAAATCCATAACAACGATATAATCAGAAATTGACATAGCTTCTTCTTGGTCATGTGTGACAAAGACAGTAGTAATTCCTGTTTCGCGTTGAATTCTTCTAATTTCTTCACGAGTTTGTAAACGAAGACGAGCATCTAAGTTTGATAAAGGTTC
>CAVIPP010000013.1:0-24930 GCA_963644615.1 Oscillospiraceae bacterium | reverse complement strand
AACTGATTGAGCGTCAAATTTTAAGTAATCGTTATTGTCTGCCATTTAGTGCCGGAGTGTGCTCGTATGCCTGCTATTTAAGTTTTTTAAAGTGAACTAGAAACCTCCAAGGATTTGCATCGCTTGGAGATTCTTTGTCTACACAATACCAAAACAAACATAATTCACGCAGTTCCAGTGGATCCGAAACCGCCTTTACCACGATCGGAAAGCTCTTTATTTTCTTTAGTTACTTCTTCACTTGAAACCTCTTCAGGCATAGCAAAGCTAACAGGAGTTAAAATACCTTGAACAATCTTCTGCCCAGCTGTAATTACAGCAGGAGTATTATAAGTTGCAACTAAGTGGATATGACATTCGTCGTCATAACCTACATCTACAACAGAAGCGCCAACCATTAATCCTTGTTTAGAGGAAACACCACTCTTGTTATTGAACTGAAGCATGTAACCATAAGGAACAACAACTCGAATACCGGAAGGAATTAAAACCGCTTCACCTTTATTGAGGATGATTTTAGAGATATGACCTTTTGAATTAGTTTCATACTTAGGTTTGATTCCAGTAATTTTACATTTCGCTTCGAAGTCTTTAACCGAAATATCTTCAGGGATAAAGAAGTCAATACCTGCATCTGTTGTATGACCACGAACAGGAGATTTAACGTTTCGAGTTTTAGTGAAACGTAATTGATTAGCTGGACGGAACCGTGAAACACCTTCAAGTGCTTTAACTTGAATATTTTCAGGCTTCACATTCTCCAGTTTTTCAGGTGTAATAGTTAGACCCTTAACAGAATTAAGAAGGGTTTCTTTCATCTTTTCGGATAAACCCATATTACATCATTCCTCCTGGAAAGCTTGCATCAACTTCGGCTTCGATTCGACGAAGTTCTTCATCAGATAAACGAACATTTGGATCGAACTTAGGAGCTTCAGCTTTAACCTCTGGTGTAGGTTCTGACCAAGCTTTAGCAGGCTCAGGTGTAGCAACAGGGGTTTCAGTGGTAACTTCATTAACTTCAGAAGCATCTACAACATTTCCATCAGGTGTTTCGATAATACCTTCTTCAGCAAGTTTAATTGGTGATGCATCAACTAGGATCATCTGAACAAGGTTCTTACCAGGTGCAACACGAACAGGATCTGTAGAAGCATTAAACATATTAACACAAAGCTCGGAATCAATATCATGATCGACAAGCTTTGAAAGAACTACTAAACCTGTTGTAGTAGCAATACGGTACTTATCAAGGAACATACCAATCTTACCTTCAGGCAATGTAATCTTTACACCTAAAGGCATGATTACTCGTGTCTGAGGTGGCATGATAAATTCTCGAATAATCCCAGTGGTTGGATCAGTGACAACCTGGACTTGTCCTTTAATCGGTTGAAGCCGAGACATCTCGTTAATAGAGAGGTCATAAGGGACATAAAAATTAATAATTGAAGATTTTTCCTTTCCAAGAGAAGGAGAGGGAACATTACGAACCTTACGGAAACGTAGTTCAGAATTTGTTTTTGATTTTGGTTTTGGCATTTTATTCAACTATAGCTAAAAACCAGAAATGGTTCCAGGTTTAATCCTGAAACCACTCCTGAAAGCATGGAATTGAAGGTTGTTAGTGCTTTTATTTCTGTTGTGTATCCTCTTCAACGTCTTCTTGTTTTTCCTGCTCTTCAGAGGCGCTATCAATGAAATCTTGGACCATTTGGCCAACTTTTTGAATTTCATCTTTAATGTCTTCGAGTGTAGTAGGTTCCTCGTCATCATCGTCAGATTGTTTAACGAGGTCGAGACCTTGGGAAAGTTTAATAGCATTGTCAACCATGTCTTGAACTTGATTAAGTTCATCGACAAATTTATCGAGCTCACAATCATCTTGAACCATTTGTTGTGCATTCTCAATAGCGGTTGCAATAAAGTCACATTGAACAACAAATTCATCACAACCTTCAGGATCTTGTTCCTGTGCAAGTGTGGCTTGTTGAACAATAGCAGCATGGGCTTTCTTAAGAGGATCAACTAGTTGTGCTGTAGCTTTATCTTGTGCTTTTTGTTGAGCATCGTCTACAGACTTCTGAACTTCTTTTGCGGCATCTTCATCCTGGCACATTGCTTCTTGTTGAGCAACCGCTTGGACATTATTCTGAATGGTTTGAACCTGTTTAAGAAGTTCTTGGCAGTTTTGAACAATCTCTAAATCTTTACCATCGACTGTATCGATAAGACCTTGAATTTGTTCAATAACATCTACAATATGTTGCTGTGCCGTAGCAAGAACTGGTGTTTGATCTGCAACTAATTGTTCAGATTGGTTAATAACGAGATTTTGTTTAAGTTCTTCATCGTCAATAGAATCAAGAATTTCTGATTCCTGATCAACTGCGGTTTGAACTGCTTCAACCGCACTATCACTAAGGTCGGCTAAGCGGGCGATAAGTTGTGTTTGTTTAGCAAGTTGAGGAATTGTAATCTCTTCGGCCGGAGGAATAAGATCGTTAACAACTGTTGCAAGAACTGTTACTGCATCATTGATATCTTTCTGGCAATTTTGGAACTGTTGAACTGCCGGGTTAACAGGTTCTGCTTCTTCAGCGGCAGGTTCCTGAACAGCAACTTCTTCTTGTTCAAGATCATTTACTTGTTGAAGAAGTTTGTGTCCTTGTTGGATCATCTGCTGACCTTGAAGGAATTCTTTAGATTCTTTTTCAGATGCATCGCAGAGGTCCTGGCCTTGTTTAATCTTTTGAAGAGCAACTTGTTTAATTTGATCTTGTGCAAGCTTTTGTTGATTCTGTGGAACTTCTTCCTCGGTAGATTCAACTAGTGGAGCAAGCCCGCGAGAAACTTTTTGACGATTAATGAACTTTCGAAAGTTTTCCATGCTTTTGTTTTAGAGTGAATTCACTTAATGCACTTTATTTATTGTTGCTTCACAAGTCTTTTGCGATGTCTAAACACATTGCATAGAATTGAATTTCCGGATCGGCAACAGACGACATTTTAAAGATATAGTCGGCGATGAGAATTTGTGCAATCGGGTTATCTTCGAACTTATTAAAGAGGTGATTGGCAAGGTCTTCATAGTTTCGTTCGAACGTTGCTTCATTATCCAAGTAATACTGGCGAAGATTAACCATATTCTTTTTCTTGATATAAGAAACGATTTGTTTAACGATTGTATCTAATTCAGAATCATCAACTTTACATGACGAAAGATTCTTGATATTAAAAGTCTTGTCTGCATTAACACAGATATCAAATGCATGTAAGATATTTCGAATCTTCGGAAACTGTGCTTTAATAATACTATCAAAGAAGATTTTAAGCGAAGCTTTATCACACTTGATTTTTTCTTGTTTAATTATTTTAACAATTCGTTCAAGAACCATTTCTGGTGTGAACTGAATATTAATAATCGGACAACGTGAAATTAGAGCTGGGATAATTCGATTTACATAATTGCAAGTGAGGATAAATCGACAATCATCTTGATGTTCTTCGATCAAACCACGTAAGACTTCTTGGGAACCAGCCGCACCAGCTTTACCAACCGATAAACAATCCGCTTCATCAAGAATAACAATCTTAATCTGGTCCATAATAGAAACTGAACCACAGAAGTCAGAAACTTTACTACGAATAACATCGACTGAATTATCTTTAGAAGCATTAAGGAATAAACACTCCGCTTTAATCTGCTTTACTAAAGCCTTTGCTAAAGCAGTCTTACCAATTCCTGGCATGCCGCACAATGTCATATTACCGAACTTGTTAATAGGATCTTGAATCATTTGTTCCAATGTGGATTTGATATCCGGCATTAGAATCATGTCATCCAAACAAGTCGGTGCAAATTTGTCTACTAATAAAGCCATATGTGATTTGTTGTAGGCTGAACATAAAAATAATAGTTATTCTCTATTGAAAAAGTATAAATAATATTCATGGCAACATGGGTAAGAGCATCAGTAGCAATGAAACAACTACAGATTTCAAGACCAACCTTGAAACTCTGGAAAGATAATGGTAAGATCCAAGTTAGAAAACTTAGCGACAAAATCTACCACTACAATTTGGATTCAGTAAACAATCCTGAAGCAGCAAAAGAAACACGGATGAATGTAATCTATGCCCGAGTTTCTTCATCAAAACAAAAAGAAGATTTGAATAGACAAATAACTATTCTAAAAGAATATGCTTTAAAAAATGGATATAAGATCGAGGATACGTTTGCGGATATTGGTTCAGGCATGTCTAGTGAACGGCCTGAGTTTATTCGTTTAATGGATCAAGTATACAAACGAAAAATCGATAAAGTATTCATTTCATTCAAGGACAGGTTTGTTCGTTTTGGCTTCAATTACTTTGAAAGAATTCTTTCAAACTTTGGAACTTCATTCGAAATTCTTGATTCTGATGAATTTCGTGATTCAAATACTGAAAAGGAATTGACCGAAGATTTGATTGCAATAATTCATCATTATTCAATGAAGGTGTACAATTCTCGACGAAAAAAATTCAACAAAATAAAGAAAGAACTTGAAGAAACAGAATAAATAAAGATAACTAATTGAATATGAAAACCCTAAAGATCAGAATCAAAGTTGATGAAGCCGATCAAGCTATCCTTGATTCTGATCAAAGGGTTTATTCATCATTGGTTAGGTATTCTTTCAACCGTTTGAAAGATGGAATGACGTCAATGACTAAGCTGTATCAAGATTCTGCTTCAAAATTCAATCTTGGATCCTTTTTCATTGTCACTGCAAATCGTGAAGCAAAAGGAATAATCAATCGATTCAAAGATGAAATTCCAAAGTTTCATTTTGGTGACTTCAAACGTTTTCAAAAAGGATTAATTACAAAAGAAGAATTTAAGGCTTCACGGAACAGAGGATTAGGCTCGGAAGGTGAAGTTAACTACAAAGGTAATCGTTACTTCAAATTAGACCTGTCTAATTTCCAGTGTATCTACAAACGATCTAGGAAGCAGCACATCAGCCTTAAATTCAATCAATTCATTTCAAAGAAACAACTTGCAATTCTTGAACGTATTCATTTGTGTGCCGAAAACAAACTTACTCCAGTAACTTATCACCTTAAAGGTGAATGCTTATACATAACTTATGATGAGTCTGTTGTAGAAGCTTTCAAGCAATTCAAAGGTTTGAAGAAGAACAGAGTTCTAGGTATTGACTTGAATCCTAATTACATAGGTTTGTCAGTTCTTGAATTTTTTGCAGATGATTCATTTAGGGTTCTACATAAGCAGGTATTTGACTTGACAGAACTCAATGAAAGTGGAAGCACAAACAAAGTAAGATTTGAACTTCAACAGATCAATAATCAAATCATCAAACTCTGTAATTACTACAAATGTTCAAAGTTAGTAGTCGAAGATTTGAAGTTCAAGAAAAACAACAAATTCTGGAGTAAGAAATTGAACAAACTTTGCAAGAACAAATTTCGTTATTCAACAATTAAAACTCACTTGAATACACTTTGTAATACCTATGGTGTTGAATTTGTAGAAGTAAATGCTGCATATTCCTCTCTTGTAGGTAACTTTGTCTACGGTTCATCAACTACACCAGATATGGTTGCTGCAAGCATTGAATTGGCAAGACGAGGATACAAAAAATTTGAAAAAGGCTGGTTCCATCAGGCTATTGTAAGCCTGGAAAGATTTAAAGAGGTTCTAGGGAATCAATGGAAGAAAGAACTAGAAACAAACTTCAAGTCTTGGAAGAGCCTTTTCACCGAAATCAAAAAATCGAAAATAATGTATCGATTTCAGCTAGATGAAAGTAGAGCTGTTTCTAGGATTCTCCATCAAAAGGGCTTATACAAGAATTACATCTTTGTATAAGCTTACATAGAAAATCTACATTTATAATGTAGTTTCAATTATACGGGTTTGGCGGATCCTGTAAACAATTAATTTTGGTCTAACCACTTATCTACATTTTGAATTAATGCTGGTACGCTCGGAATCCTTTCCTTTGAGCAGCCACACAATTAATCTAGGCATAAGTTCCTTTCTGGGAAGGTGAACGTCGAGGCAGCAGAACTACAAACTCCTATTCAAAAGACATAATTCAAAAATACAAAATAACACAATTCAAAAATACATCACAAACCGATTCAGCGGATACTAAGAAACAAACACAAAAAACAAACACAAACAAAAAATAAAAACAGTCGATCCCGAGCTTTGATTCGGATATAGGGGCAGATTATCGGTCAGGTAATGGACCTGAAGAAAGTGGCAGTTCCGCACTGCGACGTTTCAAATTCACTTCGGAAATGAAATGAAATCAATCATGGTTAGATTTGAATTCGATTTCAAAAGTGAGAAAATTTGAAGTGGAGAAAAATAATCTCGAACATGAAATGAAAGTTTTCACAAATTTCGATTCAAATTCAACGAAAATTTTTTCTGCATACCTAAGCCTCCTGTCGGGATCTTGAAAAATATTTTTGAAAAAGTTGAAAAACCTAACAAAACCTAACTATTTTTTTGTACTATCGGATGTTTCGGAAAGATAAGATACTTTAATTTTTAAGTACTTATAAAGGGAAAAGTACTGTACAGGATTGAAGATAGGTTACAGTACAAAAAAGAAGAAAAGTAATACAGGAGTAGAAAAGAAGGAAAGTACCTGTAAGAAAAACCCTGGAAA
The DNA here is from genome assembly GCA_963644615.1 of Oscillospiraceae bacterium. Lineage (GTDB taxonomy): Bacteria > Bacillota_I > Bacilli_A > RFN20 > CAG-826 > Fiminaster. The sequence goes on along the minus strand of CAVIPP010000013.1, from coordinate 18,238 downwards.
ACCCATTTTCGAGAATCCGCGTAAGTGGAAAGAAGCTTGAAAGGCAATGAAATTTAATTGTTTACAAATTCAAGAAAACTCATATAATTGTACTTACAAAAAACAAATCTTAAATAGAATTTTTGGTTATGGCAAACAAATACAAGTTAGACGAATCCGATACAATCAAAGCTGGCGGGAAAACACTTTACCGTATCGTAGCTTTGAAATCCTTCAATGATGTTAAAGAAGGTAATACTGGTGGGTACATCGAATCAGAAGAAAATCTTTCTCAAGAAGGCAATTGCTGGGTATACCATGATTCAATGGTTTATGGACACGCTACAGTAACTGATAATGCAGTTGTTTCAAATGACGCAATCATATATGACAATGCAAAAGTTGCAGATTATGGAGCTGTCGCAGGTAATGTTAAACTTCATGGTAATTGCCAAGTACTTGATAGTGGTGCAATCGTTGCAAATGATGGAAGCGTTGATTTCTCTGGCGATATCACAGTTTCTGGAACAGCTGCTATTAAACCTTTCTCCAACATTAAACTCAGTGGTGATATTGCTTTCACTGATAATAATAGTGTTGGAACCTTGTAACTAACGCTTATAACCTAACCACTCAAAATCCTAGGCAGAAATGCTTAGGATTTTTTGTTTGGGTATTCCTTTTAGGGTCCAGCTTAAATAGTGTTAACTTTTGAATTCAAATTTAAACTATGGCAAATCCATTAATTCGCAAACGGACGATTCAACATCCTGGATTTGAGTTCTTTGAAACAGATATGTCTGTATATAAAGAATTCGAACAGGATACTGATTCATTAACGATTGGTTATTTCAACAAAGGACCAATCCTTACACCTATTCGTCTTGAAAATCTTAACGATTATACTAAGTACTTTGGTAATCCTGAAACAGAAGCAGAAGTTTACTTCTATAAAGGTATTTCTGCAGTTCTTGACGCAGGTTCAACAATTACTGCAGTTCGTCTTCCTTATGATAACTCAACAGCTACGATCAATCCTGAAGGCGCACCTGAGCTAAACTACAAGGTTATCTTAGGTACGTTTAATAAGGTTGATGATGTCGCCGCTAAGAAATCCGCATTTGAGGCTGAGGTTAAAGGCGATGATGCGGCCCAAACTGCTGCTAAAGAGGCGATTCGTGAGTTTATTGAAAAATCCGCTGGTGATGAAGCTCCTACTGGCGATGAACTTGAAGCTCTTGTTAATGAAACATATGAAGCTAATGTAGCTGAAAAAGTTTCTGCAAAAATGGTTGAAGCTTTTGGTGCGGATATGTCGGTTATTGCTAAAGCATATGAAAAGGCTCCTGAGTTCGTTGATATTACACTTGAACAGGATTCTATTACTCAAGCTAAACTTACAGAAATCATTAGCGGAACGGGCTCCGCAGATTTCGCAATTGTTAACAAATACAATGATGCTATTACAAAACGTGGCGAAGAAATCTTCGTTACAATGATTGGTACGCCAAACGCTCTTGCAAATCAAGGTCTTACAACAGAAACAATTCCTGTTCTTCCTTCTACAGCTCTTATTAAAGAAGATGTACCAGCTGAATCTAACCTTTTTGCTCGGGATTGGCTTAAATGGCAGACAAATGGTGAAATCGATGATGAAGGTCGACTCTTAACAGTTGCCCACTCATTCGATGGTAAACTTGCTAACTGGCATCCAACAGTTCCAACATATTCTAAGACCGTTGATGGCGAAACAAAGGTTTATGTTGATCCTCGCCAAGACGACCGCTTAACAGTTCTCGTTTATAAGATTAAACCGTCCACAATGGAGAATGGTAAGTTCAATATCGAAATTCTCGAAAGCTTCAACGGTTCAATCTTCAAAGGACACATCGATCCTATCTCTAATGAGTCTGATTACCTTGGTGATCTTATTAACAACTCTTCTAATTATATCAGCTTCTATGGTAAGTCCTCTTATAAGGTTGGTACCGATACCTATGATATTGAAAAGAATGTTGTTTATACTCACGATCTTGAAGCTCTTCGTTTCTCATGGGGTCAAGGCATCAAAACAAATGCTACATCACCTGACACTGAAGATCTTAGCAAAGTCTTTGTTAAAGCTGATAAGAAGGACCAAGTTGACTATGTTAACCGTGTAATTCGTCCTGCTCTTGCAAAGGTTAAGAACAATGTAAAGTATGTCTATCGTGATGTATTTGACTTTGGTCTTTCTACCATTGTTTCTCATATGAGCGCAGAGAAGGATACTGGCAACCTCGTCTATGAGCCATGGATTGCTAATGGTACAAACCCAGTTCCAGCAGTTCCATCAACAATCTGGCGTAAATGTGTTCTCGCATTTGCACGGCATTGCCAATATGATCACAAGCTTTCCATGTTCCATGCAGATGGCCCACGTAAGCTCGTTCTTAATGGTAATCTCTCAATCTGTGATGACCTTTATCAGGATCAACTTGATGCGGTCTTTAAAGCTGATCGTATCCAACCGATTGCTATTAAGGATAACACATACCTTGATGTTAACGTTCAATGGCATGAAACTCAGGATGAATGGAATAAGACGATGATCTGGATGCCAAGTTCGGTTAACCTCGCTTACAACCTAATGCGTAACGACCAAGTTAACTATGTCTGGACTGCTCCTGCCGGTCACAACTATGGTGTTGTCAACAACATCACACGTGTTGCATTCAATCCTGAATATGAAACAATGGATCGCTTATATCTCAACTGCCTCAACTATGGTGTCACATGGCCTGACCACGTAACAACAATTGAAGGTCAGAAGACAGGATATGGCGAAACCTCTGCACTAAATCGTATTAATGTCCGCCGTCTCTTAATCTATCTTGAACGCTGGGCACAAACGGTTTCTTCCAAATACTTATACGAGCCAAATACATCTGATGTTCGTGCTAGCTACAAAGCTGACCTCGAAACAGAATTTGCTCGTGCTTATACATTCGGTGGCCTCTATGCCTATCGTATCGTTTGCGATGAGTCTAATAACTCCCCTGAAGTTATCGACCGTAACGAACTTCGTGTTGCAATCATGGTTCAACCCACAAAAACAATCGAATTCATCCTCGCAAACTTCATCATTACGAAGACAGGTGTCAACCTCGAGGAAATCTCACCAGTGTTCTAATCTTACTCTTAAGATTACTGAAACAAGAAACCCAGCTCGAAAGAGCTGGGTTTTTCGCATATATTGCGAATACTATGAATAACAACAAATAACCACAAGGACTAATTGTGGAAAGTCTTATTGGACTGTTATCTCAGTTAAGTTACTAGAAGTTTTAGCAACAAAGAAATGACAGACAATGAATTCTAATGTTCTTACTGGTTGGACCATGATAGTTAACCGTAATTCATTAGCATCAATAACTGATGCCGGATTATTAGTGCTATCACAAACAATACGATAGTTGTATAAACCTCCTTTTGTCCGAATCGAAGAATAAACACCTGCTAGTTCTGCAACTAATGCAGAACGGGTAGCACTGTCGTTTGGTTGGTATTGATATTTGACACAGATGAACTTAGTGAGTTTTTCTAAGTAAACCATTAACCGTCGAACATTGATACGATTTAATGCTGAATCGACGCTAATACCGGTTTTCTGACCTTCGATTGTAATTACACCATTCGGCCAGGCAATACCATAGTTTAAATTATTAGTGTAGATTTTATCCTGTGTATCATAAGTTGGATTAATAGCAGGTCTGAGAACCTGTGAAGAAACTACACCATACTTGTGCCCAGCTGGAGCATCCCAGATAGCATTAGAAATATCATTATAGGTAATGTTGGAAGCGAGTTGGATAGAACTTGGAATCCATTCATTAACCTGTTGGAACTCGTTATACATTTCATACCATTGAATATTTGTTTCAATGTATGAGCAGTCACGAATAGAAAGTGCTTGTAATTTACGAGCAGTAAGAACTACTTCTTCTTCATCATGTTTAAGGTCCATAGTTCTTGATAGGTCACCATTTAATAGAAGTTTACGAGGACCATCAGCATGGAACATGGAAAGCTTATGATTATTTTCACAATGTTTTGCAAACTTACGAACAATTGATTTCCATGTATAGGATTGAATATATTCAGAGCCTGCTATTTCAGTAGCACTATATCGTGGATCGTAATAGTAATTACCAGTTAATGAATCTGGTGCTTGATAAGTTAGAATTGATGAAAGACCAAAGTCGTAAACGTCACGATATGTATGAACAACGTTATTCTGAACTTTCTTAAGAAGCTCATCAAGGATATTCAAATGATTAAGATCTTTATTCGATGCTTTCTTAAGAATCGGGCTTAGATCATATTTTTGTTCTGATGTTTCTGAGTAGTAAGAACCATCACGGATAGAAAGTGAATATGGTTTTAAACCTTCAACCAAGATACAATCTTCATCCTTATTATATGAAGAGTAAGTTTTCTTACCATAGAACTTGATTATATTGGAATTACTATTAATGATATTTCCAATGTAATCAGATTCACCAGAAATTGGGTTAATCGAGTTTTTGAAAATCGATCCATAAAAAGCTTCGATTGGTTCGATTTGGAAACGACCTTTTTCTAATTCAGACGGGCTAATCTTAGAAACAATTACAGAGATATTATGTGATTTGTCTCGATTAACGTAGTAATTAAATCCAGCAGGTTTATCATATTCTGATTGGATCGTATATCGCCATTGAACTGGATTAGATATATCCTCGGTATAAACCCGGCTTAGATTGTATGTCTTAAGAGTTTCTTTAGTATCTGGATCAACAAATGTTAACAAATATGTAACGGTTCGAGCATACTCATCTGTAGTTGGTGATACTTCATCAATACTAGGTAAAGTCTTAACCGATATTACTGCATTTTTAATATCCAGTGTTTTTGGTAGTGTATCTAATTCCGCCTGGGTCCATATCGTCCCTGAAGCATTTGTAGTATTATAAGAAATAGATGGTGCGTAACTGCTTGGAATTTCTACATCCATTTCTGATTCAACCGGTTCACCAGTTGTTGGATCGAATGTAATTCCTTTGGTTCCAGTTGTAAATGAAATAGTTTGTGTTGGAACACCTTTTACTAAGGTCTCACTATATTTTTCATCTACCGCTACATCTTGGAAATATCCTAAAATACTTTGATCATATACATCAGCAATAGTTTCGTCGACACCTGTGCTAATTTGATCACCAGTTGTTTGCCACTTTGTTCGTTCTTTAGAGAAGTAAAGCTTTTTAGCATCTTCGATAAAGACTAAAGAAGACCCACCTGTGGTGGCAAAGTAATTAATTTCATCAGCTGAGGAAGCTTCTTTAGAAAGCTCTTGTTCTCGTAGGACATTACCAGTTCCTAGAATACATACAAAGTATTCAGTACCATCGGAAAGCTTTTCATTATTATACTGATTAACAATAACGAAATCTGAAGAAAAGTTTTCAGCACTATATGAAACAATATCTGCTTCTGAAACTAAATCGGGTTCTAGTGAAATTGTTTTGAATGTTGGATTACTTTCAAAAGCACCAGCAATATCCATATATTTGCCAGATGACCCTTCAGCGATCTCAAAATTACCTTTTAGAATCTTATGATAAAGGTCAAAGTTAGTTTTAAGAACAGGATCAGTCGCTTTTAATGCTGACATTGAATTATCGTATGGCATACGAATTGCAGTAATTGTTCTACCACGATTGACAATACTTTCAATACCTTTATATGAATAAAATTCAGCTTCATTTCTAGGTTCACCAAATACTGTAGTAAGTTGGTCTAAGCTGTAAATTCGAATTGGAACACCAATTGGTCCACGAGCAAAAAATCCAATCATTAAAGCTTCAGTATTCTGAACATACCCTGAGGTTAAAGCGGTTTGTGTAGTTTCAAAAAATTCAAAACCTGGGTGTTTAATTGTTCTCTTATACTTTGCCATGCTGCCTATGTGTGCTCGCTTACCTACTATTTAAGGTTTTGCGGTTGATTCTTAGGCTTATGAATTATTTGTTTCTGAGAACCTGTAATCCAGGCTTATACTAAGCGGCCAAAAATTAAATGTTTACAAATCTAGATAACCGAGTATAATAGTACACATAACAATTAAACAAGAACACACAACAACATACAAAGGACATAACATGAGCAATTCGAACGATAAACTTTGCTACTTGATTTCCACCACTTATCCGTGCGTCGGACATATGGATGACACTTATCAAACCAATGAGGTTTTTGAATCCTTTCGTTCCGCTAAGTCTTATTACCAGTCTCAATTCGACGCGATCAAGCAATATATCAAGGATGATTATAACGGAAAATTGGTCGATAGCGGAGGAGAAATCTCTCATACTGGTCGCACTGCGACAATGCATTTTGTCTTCACAATTGGCAAGAGTAAGAAACGTCATGTGATTACCGTTGAACGTAGATACGTTACCGTTCATATGGCCAATAGAAAAAAATAATTCAATGAAAACTAATAAACTTCAATCCAGACCACATGCAGATCTTATCATAGCTTGGGCTAACGGTTATGATCTTGAATTTCGTGAGTTCTATGAACGCGATAGTAAAGGTAATGTAAAGTATACTTGGAAACCTGCGACTCCGATTACAATTATTCAAAATCCTGACTTTGTTTACCGAGCGGTGTTGCCAGGCCACACAAATTAAATGTTTGACAATTTTAGAAAGGTTGGTATAATAGTTAATATGAAAAGTGTTAAACATCAATCCAAAATTTCCGCCATTTTCAATATGACTCGTGGAAATGAATACAATAATATGGAACACCGCGAGTATTATGAATGTGATAGTAAAGGTAATTCAAAATTCGTTTGGAAACCTGTTTACACTGATTATGGTTATCAATGGTCTGCTATGGATTTCTTATATTCATCTATGCAGGTATCGTAATATTTGTTTCTAATACGTTCTACAAAATCAGGTATAAATTATATCAAGCTAATAAATAACCGCTCCCTAGCGGCGACCAGGATATCAACATTTCAACACCTACATTTAAAACAATGGATACTTCAAAACTCAAATTTGCTTACCTTGTTACGGTTTCTGATATCAGAATTGTGGTTTCGATTTCGAAAGTCGGATCCGATAATACCCGTCAAACTATGTCCAGTATTGGATTTCAAAGTGAGGAAGAAGCTCGTGAATACTTTAATGATCGAGTTAAATCCCATGATGAAACACTTAATTCGAGCACCTTTAAACTTCTTAGCAAATATTCTACAGACGATTGGGTGACATATACCTTCATGGGTGAAGGTTCTGAAGAATATCAATATCAACGAATCGTTGAAATTACTCGTCTTCCCTTTAAGTTCATTTAATTGTTTACAAATTCCAAATAATCCTTTATAATACAAACATATGGCAATTAATCAAACATCTACAGCTGGACGGATCAAAGAACTAATTCTAAACAAGTGTGATCCATTGTCCCGTGAAGAAGAAAAAACGGCTAGCATCCATGATCTGGTTACACATAACCTTCGATTCATGATTAAGTCGTTTAACAAGTATCTGAAACATATGGACTTTTCTGAATACTGTTCAGAAATTATTCGAGCAATGTACATTGCGGCTGAACGTTACGACCGTAATGCTGGTTATCGTTATATCACTTATGCTCGTTCTTACGTTTCTGTAGTCCTTTGGGAGTATTGGTACCAGAATAAGAATGGTAACTACTATTCGGCAGTTTCGATTAACTCTTCCGCTTGGAAACGGCTAAACAACATTTATAAGTTCCGTGAAACCTTTATTAAGGAACACAAGCGTGAACCTAAGAAATCAGACTATGCCAAAGGTATGAAGAACTTTAATGCTAACACCTTCGACCGAGATTTCTTTCTTATGAAGAACGGTTATTCCCGTTCTACTAACGAAGTGGTTAACGATTCAGGCGATAAAAGTGATTCGTTTAGGACCTTTGGCGATACCATTTCTTCTAGTGATGTTTATTCTGAAGACGATAACGAATCCGATTTCGTTAAAGAATATGAACATCAGGAACATCTATCGATGCTTCGTGAAAATATTGCAAAGTTGGAAGAACCTTACGGTAAAGTTGCCAAATGTCTTTATATAGATAATATGACCGAGAATGCAACTGCTAAGAAACTAAAATTAAAAGTTGCTGATGTCGAAGCTTATAAAGAACAAATTGTCTTTAAACTTCGAGAACAGATGGTCGAATGATAAGAGATGCCTAAAAGGAGTCGATATAACGTATTTGGTACATTGCAAGGAACTTTTAACCCTTCTGCGGTTAATAGTTCCGGTGAACCTAAGTATCAAGGAAAACACGCACCAGTATATCGAAGCTCCTATGAACGGCAGTGCTTTCACTTACTTGAAAAACATCCAGGAATAATTTGGTGGAAATCGGAAGCTACAGTAATTCCATATATGTCTGTAATAGACGGGAAAAAGCATTCCTATTACATGGATCTTACTTTTGAAGCTGTCGATAAACAGACAGGTTTACCACAGGTATTTCTAGTTGAAGTAAAACCTGATGCACAAACTGTTCCACCTGTTAAAACCGCTAAACAACGACAAACAACATTCGTAACGGCTTGTAAACGATATGGAGTTAATATATCCAAATGGAATGCAGCTTATGAATATGCTAAGAAACGTGGATATAAATTCTTTATTTGGACTGAGCAACGGATGTTTGAATATGAACCAAGGGAGCTCACATGAAAGATAATCCTATTAAGCTTATTCTCATCGATATCGATGGTGTAGTTTATAACTACGTCGATCATCTTTTGAATAATTACTTTGCACACTTAGGTAAGACCCAAGAAGATATTACCGATTATAATATGACACAAAGTCTTGGGATAGATAAGAGTGAATTTTGGAAAGTTTGTGATTCTGCAGATGGGGTTTTCTGTGATGGTGATCTATATCCATGGGCACAGAACTTGGTCGACCTATGTAAACGATTTTCACCATCTATTGCATTTTGTTCCAACCCAGGTAATAACCCGAAACATTGGGCTGAGAAGAAATGCTTTATCGATAAGTTCTTTAACGGTATGCCTTTAATCACTACACAGAATAAAGAAGCATTGTCTCTGGATGGTGTGGTATTAATTGATGACTTTGAAAAGAATTACAACAACTTTAATAAAGGTGCTGGTATCTGTATTCTCTTTCCGAGATATTGGAATATGAATAGGGTTAAACCTATGATTGATGATCCTGTTGGCTATGTCGAATGTTCATTAGAGGATATTGCAATGACCGGTTTCAAGAACTATAAGGGAGGTAAGTGCTAAGATGATTTCTGGATTTTACAAATGTGATCACTGTTATAAATTTTCTAAAGACCCGCTTCTAATCAAGAACCATGAAGAAGCCTGTTTATACAATCCTGCAAATAAACATTGCAACTCATGTGCATATCGGAAGAAGATTGAATTAACGGCTCCAAAGAAAGGTCGAAAAACTAAAGCAACTAAAGCTGAAGAATCTAAGCCTAATAAACCTACAACAACCTTTGCATTAGGGTCTTCTATAAATGCTTTGCATAAGCCTGAGATTAAAGTTTCTATTCCTTCTACAGAAGAATCAATTAATACGGGAGTCTATGAATATGTTTGTAAGAAGGGCCATCGAGTTTATTTGAGAGAAAACAAAACTGGCTGCAACCATCAAGATTGGCAACCAGCTACAAATATCGAATTAAAAAATCGTTCAAATTCTCCTGAGTTTTGAATTATCAAGTGTGGGTGATTAGTTTAAAAAGGTCTCGTCCGAAAATAGCAAATAATAAGCAAATAAAACTGATTGCTCCAAATAGTTTGAGACGTAATGAGGAAATAGCTTCTACTTCAGTTTGAAGTTTTTTAAGATCGCCTGTAATTTGTTTATCTTGAGTTTCTATTGATGTCTTTGTATCGTGTTCAATCTTGTTAATACGATCGTTAATTTTTTCGTATAGGTTAAGTGTCTTATTTAGTTCTTGAATAATCGTGTGTTGAAACTTTAAATTCTCTTCTCTACTTTTATCAGCGGACTGTTCTAGTTTATCAAATCGTGCAAGAATGTTCTCCTGTAATTTGTCAAATTTGTTTTCTAGTTTCATTAGTCTGAAGTCGTGCTGACGACCAGCTTCCTTTAATAATGCTATAGCTACCCTATCTTCGGATAGAATTGATGACGTATTATCAGAAGTAGAATCTGGTGCCATTGTTTCACCTTATTTAATGATACAAAATATCAAAGAAACGACTTCGTTGACAAAATTTGCAACGTAAGCAAATTTAATTTAAATTGAATCAACGGTTTACCTGAACACTGTAGAACAGCTTCCGAGATTTGTCCTTGTTTAAGAACTTTGATTTCAATCTTTGGTTTACGGTTATCTCTAATAATACCGAGCTTTGCTAGTTCACCTTCAACCGTTTTAAGTTCATGAACTGGTGTAACCATACCTCCGAAGTTAGAAGCTTTTAATTCTAGGATAATCGTATAAAGGCCGTTATTATGTGATCCTAGGGCGGAGAAACCGAAACATGATTCAAATATTGCCAGAGCTTGCTCATACGTTGGCTCCCACTTATATCCGCTATCCTGCGCTGATTCTTCCTCTTCACCAGACTCTTCTTCCTTGTTAAAGTTAGCTCGAACATTAGCAAAAGCTTTCGAATTACCTACTACACTACTAGGAACAATCGGGATATCCTTATTCGGAGATAACCAACTTCCATTAGCTCGGATCGCTATACATTTATTACTTCCTAAGTCGAAACGTATAAACAAATCCGCACTATGAAAGTTCTTCATAGTTTGTGAAAAGTTTGTAACGTTTTGGAGCTGGCGAATCGGGCTAGCTGTAGCAGTTCTTAAGAACTCTGGATTCATATTAACTTCATTATCAATCTTGTTAATGAAGCCTTGTAAGTGATATATTGCAGGAACTACTGCCTTAAAGTAATCGACGCCATCAGTAATACCTTTATTCTTTAGAAAGCTTTTTAATTCAGCTTCTGATTTAATAACAGCTAACTTAGTCCGTTCCGTTTTAGTAAGCTCTTTCAATACCCATTCAAGAGCATCCACTTCACTTGATACTAATGTGCTCATGATATGGTAAGTCCTCGTGAGTATTAGCTAGGTCGATTAATTTATCAACCCGTTCGATAGTCTGCGCTGGTGAAGCAATGTAAAAACCATCTTTAATATTCCCAACAGCAAAATGGTAATCCTTACGATAGATTTCACCTGTATCAGGATCGACAAATTCTCCCTCGCCTGGTTCATCCCCATCATTAATATTTTTACCAGTATCGATACCATCGTAGATATCTCCTGTATCTTCATCGACATACTGATTTCCTTTCGGGACATCACCTTCATTAATATTACCTACAGGTCCGCCATCCGAACCAGAGATAACAGTCTTAATAGTATTCGTAGGTTTCCAAGTAAACTTATCCTTATCATTTCCAAACCAGAACCAACCTTGATACGTAACATCGATCGAGACTTTATACATTGCATATTCTTCAATAGCAACTTCCTCTGGTAATTCTTCTTGGAACCCACCTTCACATACAATCTTACTACGAATAATTTCTAATGGATCGTATGGATGGTAGGATGAAACAATTACATATGGGGAAATAAATGGAATAAGATTAGATTCAATTTGCCACAGATCTTCTTCATATTGGGTGAAAATCGTAACCTTAAATCCGATGTTCATCGGTTGCGGTGGATTACGACGAAAGTCATATGATAGACGTCTATCTAGCCGTTGTTGATCTGTCAACCCTTTAGCATTAATTTGTTGTTCAGAATATCGACGACCTTGAAATAGAAACGGCTGATTAAGATTGACAACACGGTTAATATCACGTTCTAATGAAGTTCTTTGAACTGTAATAACAGGTAAGCTCTGAACCTTATTCTTATCACGGATACTTTTTATAATCTGTGATTCATGGCCATACTTTGCCGGAACCTTAATATCCTTCTTAACTGTATTATCCTTATTAAATCGTGAAATGGTAATATTATTGAATACGGATAACACTGATGCTATTGCTAGCTTGATTTCTTTTTGATACGACCGATAGTATGCCATTTCGTTAAGTTTGCTGACACGCATTCTATTTAAGGCCTCACATCTAATGTCTTAAATAGCAAGCATACACAGCACAGATTTATAGGATGGCCACGAACGCAAGAGTCGTATCAAGAACTAACGATGTATTTAGTAATAACACTTATTCAGACATTAATAAGATTCTTGACACGTTTGCAAATATCTCTGGCACCGAGGAAGCTAATTCTGTAATTTCAAGTGCATTTAATAAACTTATTAAGACTCGGCCAGAAGTTGGTTATCTTGGTAATTACAACTTCTACAATGCAGTCTTTAATACATTAAACGGAACACAAACTACTTCAAATCTTTCATACGTTCCGACTAATAAGAGTTCACGACTAGCCGAATATGAACGAATGGCCCGTAACTCCGAAATCGACGCTTGCTTAGATGAGATTGCAGATGCTGCTATCAATTTTAATGAAAAGAAACAATGCGTCGAAATCGTATTCAATGATTTAGAATACATCCCGCATAATGGTGATACTGATGAGGTTCTAGAAACCATTGATAAGAAGCAAGATATCCTATACAAAGAATTTTATAAGTTTATCAATCCGCTTAAGCTAAAGAATAAACTTCACCGATATGTAAAGACATTTCTAAAGACTGGCGAATGCTGCTGGGAAAATGTTATTAATGTCGCCGATCCTTCGCTTGGTATTATCGACTTTGAATTCCTTCCATCTTATTCATATGACTTTGCATATGATAAGAATACACGTGAAAAGGTTGGCATCTGGGTTCGTGTTCTAAGCACTAAAGCGGGCAGCGCAATGAACTTCGATGTTTCTTCTGGTAATGTCCCGGCTATTGGAAATTATACTTCTACATTTAGTGGAACTTCTTATAATCTTTCAAACTTTAATAGGTATGAAGATTATACGGCTGGTGATTTGATGTTCTTACCATTTGACCAGATTACCTATGTAGAATCTAATGAACATTCACCAGACGAACTTATCGTTTATCCATTAATTGAAAAGGCCCGTCGAGCATTTAATCAATTAATGTGTGTTGAAGATGCTATCATTATCTATCGATTAGCTCGTGCACCAACACGTTTAGTATTCAACGTTGGTGTTGGTATGGCCAATAATTCTAAAGGTGCACAACAGGTTCAACAACTTATTCGTCGTTATAATGTAGCAAAGACCTACAATCCGACAACTGGTTCTGTAACAAATACTCGTGACCCACATACAATGACCGAATCGTTCTGGTTTATGAAATCAGCGAATGGTGAAGGAACCGATGTATCAGAATTAAGTTCCTCGATTGATATGGGGGAATTACCAGACTTACGTTATTTCCAAAAGAAACTTTGGTCCGCTCTACATATTCCTGCTAAACGGTTTACCGATAGCGGTGAAGCCCTAAGTAAGAATCCAGCTAATGAAATGACAGCAGAAGAATATAAGTTCTGCAAATTCGTTATTCGTATTCTTGCAAACTTTTCTGATGCTATCAAAGATTCGTTTATTACACATCTTAAGCTAACAGGTTTATATGATAATCTAGAGATCGATCCATCATTCTTTGATATCCATTTTGTCAATCCTCTATCATATGAATTATATGAACAGTCTCGTATTCTTATGCAACGAATCGAGATGTATAAAGCGATTACTGAAGATGGTGAAACCTTCTCTAAAACTGTTGCAATGAAGAAATATCTCAACTTTACAAATGACGAGGTTAAAGAAAACTGGGTAGCACTAGAGGAAGAGATGATTAATAAGAAATACATCGAAGCCAAATCTGATGCTATCGTAGAGGTTAAGATTGAGAAGTTTAAAGAAGCTTTAACTGCGGAAGGTACTAGTGAAGAAGGTGGAGAAGAGGAAGCTTCTGAGGAAGAAGAGGATAGTTCACCATTTGGCGGAGGTAGTGATGAAGAAGAGCAAGCTCCTGCACAACAACAATCACAGCAGCCTCAACAACAGGCTCCGGCTCAGCAACCACAATCTCAGCCTCAGCCACAACCCGAACCTGAACCAGAGCCTGAAAAGCCTTCTCCACGGGTTTCTGACATGGCTGCAGCGGAAACTCCCGCGCAACCGCAATAAATAATGAACATCTACAAAAATTTTAATTTGTGATGCTATCTAATCCAATGCAATCGGTTCAGCTTATTTCTGAAACCACCGCACCTATTGGAAGTGTTGATTTACTTGTTGAACAACAAACTACCAAGGATCGTCCTATGCTCAAAATCAAAGGACCATTCCTTGTAGCAGAACGTCGTAATGGTAATGGCCGTCTTTATAAGAAAGAAGTAATGGATGCTGCTGTTGCTGAATATAATCGTGATTATATTTCTACAGGTCGAGCCCTTGGTGAGCTCGGACATCCTGACCGCTTCGAACTTTCTTTTGCAGATTCTTGTATTAAGATTGATTCGTTAGCAGCTTCTGAAGAAGATCCTAATATTTACCTTGGTGTTGCAACAGTTCTCCAAAGTGATCCCGCTAAAGGTATTAAAGGAACTAAGAATGGTGACGTATTAGCAGCAATGCTTCAATATGGTGTTAAGATTGGTATTTCTTCTCGTGCACTCGGTCAAATGAACGAAGACAAAGTTATTGATAAAGTTCTTAAACTTGTCTCCTGTGATATTGTTGAAAATCCATCTGGACCTGGTTGCTATGTTGATGGTATTCTTGAAAACCGTCAATTCCTAATCGATTGCCATGGTAAGATTTTTGAACAAGCATTTGCATCGCTTGATAACTCTTTAACTTCACTTCCGCTCAAAAATCGTAATGAATATCTAATGAAGGCATTCAGAACATTTATGGCGGACTTAAAAGCATGATGACTCCTAAAGTAAAACAACTATGTAAACACTTTGTATCAGCTATGGAAGCTGATAATAAACCAGAGGCATTACAATGGTTCTCTCGATTAATGACTAATAAGATCAATGATCGAGTTCAAGCTAAAAAGGAAGACATTCTTGCTTCTAAAAAAATTTGATTAATTTGCGCGCAAAATGACAAACTATAAACTTACAATTAAAAAGCTCTTCGAAGCTGTCGATCCAGAAGGACAATTAAAAGATGTCCAAAAGGAAATGGAAGACACTATTGATGCAGCTATTCAGGCACAAGCTGCCGAGAAAGACGAGCAGATTAAAAACCTTGAATCTACTCTTGAACTAATTAAAGCCCGTCAACAACAATCCAAGCCTGTTAACCAGGATGAAACTGTTGAAGACGAAGCTAAGAAACAAGCTGAACAACTAGTTGCAGATCTTGATCAACAAGCCCAGGAAGCTTTTGATAAGATCGAACAACAAGAACAAGAGATTGAAAAACTTAAACAAGCATTAGAACAATCTCAGGAACAACTTGTTAATCTTCAACGTGCCGTTGGTTCTGATGCTCAAGCTGAAGTAATTAAACAACAGCAGAAGAAAGAAGATGAAAAGGTGGCTATTGCCCAGACACAAGAACTTATCGATGCAATGGAAGATAAAGCTAAAGAAGATCGTGATAACCTCGTCGAAGCAATTTCTGACTTTATCGATGCATTTATCGATGATAATTCTAAGCTTAATGTTGCTATCAATGCAACAGCTCTTGCCGAAGCTAATAAAGAAGTATTTTCTAAGATTCGTGATCTCCTTTTTGATAAGGAATTATTTGAATCTGGCGTTACAGCTAAAGCTGAACGTATTATTGCAGAAGCTAAAAAGAATTCTAATCTCGAACTTAACGAAGCTATCTCTCTTAATAAGAAGAATCTTGAACTTCAACAAGAAGTTGATTCTCTTAAGGGACAAGCTTACCTTGCAGAACGCGTTCGTTATCTCAAACCTTCTATCGCTGAAGGCCTAATGGAAGCATTTAAAGGTAAATCAATCGATGAAATCGATGAAGAGTTTGAGAAGATTCAACAACAACTTGAAAAGAATGAAGAAGAACGTAAAGCTCTAATTCGTCAACGTTGCAAGCTTCGTCAGCAGAAGATTGATCGTTCATTCGATGATGTTGAAGATATTCAGAAACCTCTTCCAAAACAATCTGAAGAGAAGAAGCCTGAATTACCTTCTGTCCAATCAGTCTTTGCTAAACTAATCAAAGTGAAAAAAGTTTAAAACTCTTTCTTCTCGTGGTGTATTGAAAGTGGGTAATGTAGCGAAAGCTATGTTACCCGTTTTCAGTTATTCACTTCTCGGAATTATGATATGGAACAAAAAAGGCAGCTCTTTTGAAGCTGCCATTTTTTGAAAGAATTGATGGAATTATCAATAATCTTCGATGTCGTTGCGATCTTTGATAACTTGTGTGCCATCATCATAAATTTCATCATGGATAATGATAGACTTACCACAAATTTCTGTATAGTTACCAACTTCGGAACCTACAACTTCTGCCTTACCATAGATTTTTGCGTAATCCAAAATAAGTGAATCTTCAACACCAGAATCACCATACACTTGAGCATCATCCATAACCGTAGAAGTGCCATATACTCCAGCGGTTCCGTAAACTTTAGTCCGATTCTGAACTAATGCATTATCAAACACAACAGCTTTACCATAAACCATTGCTTCGTCAGCAACTACAGCGTTGCCATAAACTTTAGCTGCGCCATAAACCATTGCATCGCCCATTACCCAGCAATTGCCTTCATGAGCAAGATTTTTCTCGGATTCAACATAACCGCCTTCATCACCTTCGTTAATAGTATCAGCAAAGTCATCTTTACCAACCGGGCCAAATTTGAAAGCCTTTGTAGCGATGATTCGATATAACGTCTTCCCGCCGGCTTTGATTGTATCAGATTTATTGAGTTTGTACTTTTTTGCCATAATTTGAAAAATGTATATGTATTATTTAAGATTTGTTTTTTTTTGTAGATAATTTTCTTGGCTTACCTAAGCCTTTCAGGAGTATTTGAATCCAAGCATTAAATAAGTCTCATGAAAACTCTCATAAAACTATCAATCCTAACTCTTATATTTCTAGCATGTTCTTGTGTTGATCGTTCATATGAGTTAGTTGGCGCTGATTATAATACAGTTGTTGTAACTGCAGCATTAAATGAAATGTATTGGATGGAATATAATAAAGAAGCTACAAAAGATGAATTAGATACTATTGCTTCTAATCCATCTCTTGTATCTAAGCTAGAAGGTAAGCTTAATTTAAAACTTACACCAGAACAGCTTAATAAGATTTCTCAACAACGCCGAGCAAACTATTCCAATTATAATTGGTGAAGCCAGTTCTTAAATGAGGATTTGGTAATCATATCTAGAGGAATCTTAGAAAATCCAAGTAGCATTTTTGATCCGCCAGTCCCAGGCATTCGGATTGCGGTTAATCCATCAATTGGAGAAACCATAATCCAATCTTTTCCAGAATGATATACCCGGCAAATCATACCAGTCTTGTAAGTGAAGCCTGGAGATAATTCAGACTCAGCAAAGAAATCTTTTGTGAATTGAATATAATCGCCAACCTGGTAAGGTTTTGCGATTTTTGATTTTCTAATTGGAAGTGAAATCCCATTGAAAATGTATTCATAGAAGGCAAGAGATTCTGAAGAACTTTCAAATCTGTAGTAGAGCGGGCTGCCCGTTTTCCATTGCCACATAACTTCATCATTCATCAAAACACATCGATCATATGATTCTGTGAAGATTTGTTGAATAGAATTCGGATCAGAGGCACGTGGCTCGAGACTCATCTTAGGATTTCCAAAATGAATTTCACATGATTGAGATAACTCTCGATTGAATCCAATGTCATCAAAGATGTCTCCAGAGTATTGTTGAAGCGTTTTCCCGGATTTGACAAGGAATTCGATCCCTTTTTGTTTTCTAGGTAAGCCTTCACCATACAAGTCTTTGAATGAGTTGTATGATTTGAGATACCCAGTTTTCACATGGGCGCCGTATATGTAACAATTTTTCATTTATGTGTTCCTTTGTTAGAAATTATTATATGGGAATTCCCACACTCGTAAATAATAAAGTTATGAAAATTTTATCTTGGCTTAAAACACTTTTCAAAAAAGACAACAATCAATATCTTTGCGGTTGCTTCGAAGATA
>CAVIPP010000012.1:0-24996 GCA_963644615.1 Oscillospiraceae bacterium | reverse complement strand
CAATATGATAATGAGGAATTGGTCAAACTAACAAACGCATACTTTAAGAAAAAACATTATTCTAGAAAAACATTTGGTGTTTATCCTGTTTTTTATAACAACAGCTTGATAATGAATAATGATCTCATGGTAGATATTTTAGAATCTTTTTCTGAATTAGCTTATCTGATGTTTGAAGATCATAGGGTAACAAGATTTAGATATGAATTAACAGAGCAAAACATAAATGAAATATTTTTACAGAAGTCATCAAATTGGTCATATGAGGAAGAAGCGAGAATTATTTTGCCAAACACCAACCTAAACAATAAACATGAATCAATAGGAAAAATAAGACCTAAAGCAGTTTATCTTGGAGCAAACATTGAGCAACATATCAAATATTTAATTACGAAAATGTGCGAAGAAAAGAGCATTGCTGTTTATCAAATGGAAATTGACTACAGTAGTGGCAATAGGAAATTGAATTATCATTCTGTCTAATCCATTTACTTGTTTATAATACACTCTTTATAAACGCAATTTTATAAGAAATTGCCATTCCGTTTCTCCTTACAGCAACGGAATCTAAATACTGGTTTTGGTTAGAACTGCCTATGATTGTTTTTACGCGTTTCTTAAACTCATCGACTGTTAGCCCGCGGATAAATTGTAATTAAATCACGTTAAAATTTTTATGCCTCTTAACGATTGTTAAATCCGATAATAAGTGATTATTTCATTGCCCGTTATTAATCCGGCTTATTTGCAATAAAGCAAAAGTAATAAGCAATCTATTCATTATCAATATATAAATGAAGTTTTCCAATATATGGTTGTGCTTTCAATTTTTTTGTTAAAAAATGCAATATCAGCGTTTTCTATTTCTCTTATTTGCTTTTTTATATATAATATAGAAGTTAGAGGTGCAAATATGACACTTAAAGAAATACGCAAAAACGGCAAATTAACTCAAAAAGAAGCCGCTTCAATTATTGGCATGCCACTTAGAACATATGTCGCTTATGAAAGTAATGAAAAAGATTCTGATCAAATTAAATTAGAAGGTATAAAAGATAGACTTCTTGAATCACTCGCTAAAGATACTTCAGTTCTTAAAGATAAAGTCTTATTAATAACTGGAGGGACCGGTTCATTTGGCCATGCTGTTGTCGATAGATTTTTAAACACTGATATCAAAGAAATAAGAATCTTATCTCGCGATGAAAAAAAGCAAGACGATATGCGTAAAGCATACAATAATGACAAACTCAAATTCTATATTGGAGATGTTCGTAATCTTGCTTCAATTATTGATGCTTTCAAAGGTGTTGATTATGTTTTTTCCGCAGCAGCACTTAAACAAGTCCCATCTTGTGAATTCTATCCAATGGAAGCAGTGCGAACAAATGTTATTGGTAGTGACAACGTTATAACCGCATGTGTTAATAATCACGTTAAGAAAGCAATCTTTTTATCAACAGATAAGGCTGCTTATCCAATTAACGCTATGGGGATAAGCAAAGCTTTAATGGAAAAAAATGTCATTGCTAGAAGTCGACAACTTCTCCCTAATGATACAGTTTTATGTCTAACTAGATATGGTAATGTTATGGCTAGTAGGGGAAGCGTTATCCCATTATTCTTAAATCAAATTAATGAAGGTAAGCCAATAACAATCACTAATCCAGATATGACGCGTTTCATGATGACTCTGGATGACGCAGTCGATTTAGTGCTCTACGCTTTTGAAAATGGTGAACAAGGTGATTTGTTTGTTCAAAAAGCTCCAGCAGCGACAATTGAGACTCTTGCTAAAGCCGTTATCTCATTAACTCATAGCAAAACAGGTATTACCTATATTGGCACTCGTCATGGAGAAAAGTTATATGAGACACTCGTCACTCAAGAAGAAATGATTAAGTCGGTGGACATGGGTAACTTCTATTGTATTAAAGCCGATAACCGCGACCTCAATTATGATAAATATTTCTCGAAAGGAAATAAGAAACTCAATTTAGGAGAATCATATACTTCTCATAATACAACTAGACTTGATATTGAAGGTATGAAAACTCTTCTCAAGAAATTAGAATTATTTGGAGGCAGTGTAAGGCAACATGACTAATAAAAAAATAAAAGTAGTTACCATAATTGGTACACGTCCTGAAATTATTCGATTATCTGAAGTTATTAAATCTTTAGATAAAGATGAAGATATTGAACATCTCTTAGTGCATACTGGACAAAATTATGACTATGAACTCAATCAAGTTTTCTTTGAAGAACTTGAGTTACGCGCTCCTGACTATTTTTTATCTTGTGCTGGTAAAAACTTAGGTGAAACAATTGGCAACGCTATTTCTAAATCATATGATTTGTTAGAACAATTAAAACCAGATGCTGTCTTAATTTTAGGAGACACTAATAGTGCACTTTGTGCCATATCCGCTAAAAGACTAAAATTACCTATTTTCCATATGGAAGCAGGTAATAGATGTGGAGATTGGAATGTTCCTGAAACTATCAATCGTAAAATAGTTGATCACATTTCTGATATCAATCTTCCTTATACAAATCATGCTTATGCTAATTTACTAAAAGAAGGAATTGATAAAAACTTTACATTTGTGACTGGCTCACCAATGCTTGAAGTTTTAAACGCTAATAATAAGAAAATAGAACAATCAAAAATTCTTGAAGAACTCGGTTTAACTAAAAACAAATATATTGTCGTCTCTTCTCATCGAGAAGAAAATATTGACATTAAAAAGAATTTTGATGAACTTATGCCTGCTATAAATGAAGTAGCTAATAAATATCAATTGCCTGTCATTTTCTCAACTCATCCTCGAACGAGAAATAGACTAAAACAAAATGGATTTAAAATGCATCCACTTGTTAGAAATTTAAAACCATTAGGATTTCTAGAATATGTTAAACTTCAAGAGAATGCTTTATTTGTCCTTTCCGACAGTGGAACTCTCACCGAAGAAAGCGCGATGAGACATTTTCCTGCTATTTTAATTAGAACATCGACTGAAAGACCAGAGGGAGTTGAAGCTGGTTCAATTGTTGTCTCTGGAATTACCACTAATGAAATTCTTAATGCAATCGATAAAGAATTAGTCAATTATAAAAATGCATCCACTCCTGAAAATTATGATGTAGTAGATGTCTCAACTAGAGTAGTTAATATCATCAAAAATAAGATTGATTTTGTAAACAAAGAGATTTGGAAAAAATAATGAAAGTACTTGTAACTGGTTCAAATGGATTTATCGGTCGACACATGACCGCCTCGTTATTAAGAAACTCTATTGAAGTTCTTTCATATGACGTAAATAATACCCTTGATGAATTAAAAAAATATATTCGTGAATGTGATGCAATCATCCATTTAGCGGGTATTAATCGTCCACTTACTAAAGAAGAATTTTATAATGGAAACACTAATTTTACGATGTTAGTCGTTGACCTTGCTCTTAAACTCAATAAATCAGTCCCATTTATAATGTCTTCTTCTATTCAAGCCGCTCTTGATAATGATTATGGTAAATCTAAAAAGATGGCTGAAGATTATCTCCTTAATAGTGGACTTAATGTCTATATTTACCGTTTAGCGAACGTCTTTGGCAAATGGTGCCGACCTAATTATAATTCTGTTGTAGCGACTTTTTGCTATAACATCGCTCATAATCTAGATATTTCGCTTAACGATCCAACGCACATTGTTCACTTTAATTATATCGATGACATATGTAGTGAATTTATTAATGTTCTTAAAGGTGAAAAACCTTCACTAAAAGAAGATAATCACTACTTAGTGACCCCAACATATGACTGCTCGATAAAAAAACTAAGTGAACTTCTATATTATTTTAAAGGCGAAGTTGAAAGCGATAGACACTTACCACTTCTTCATTCTGAATTTGAATTCAAATTATTTAAAACATTTTTAGATTATCTTTCTAGCGAAGGCTATTCATTTAATTACGCAAGTGATAATCGTGGTAGTTTTATCGAATTATATAAATCAAAAAAATATGGCCAAATTAGTGAAAATATTTCCTACCCAAATATTACTAAAGGTGGACATTATCACACTTATAAAAAAGAGATATTCTACACTGTTATTGGTGAATGCTTAGTTAAGCAAAGAAATATAGTTACTAACGAAACAATAGTCAATCGTGTAAATGGAATTAATCCACAATTAATAAATATTATTCCTAACTACACTCACCAAATTACAAACCTCGGAAACAATAATTCACATACATTGATGTGGATTAGTGAAATATATGGTAAAGAGTCCGCTGATACGTTTTTAGAAGAAGTTGAAAAATAATTGTTAGTCAAAATTGAAGTATTAATACATTGTGTATCTTTTCTTTCTTAATTTCTTTTAGACTTATATGTGCTAGAATTACTAACGTAACTCAATAGATATGTCAAATAAAGTTGAAATTAACGATAACAAGGAATCACTTGAAGAAATATCTACACTTCAAGATGAAAAAAAAGAAGAGAAAAAGAAACACCCTGCTGTTAAATTTCTTCTTTATTTTTCAATTATTCTTGTCGCAACCGGATTAGCGCTTTTCATATCTTTGTATCAAGACTTTGAAGGCGTTATTGCTGCACTTAAAAGATGCGATTATCGTTATTTGTTACTAGTTGTTGGATTAGTTGCCTTCTCTTATTGTATCGAAGGTTTTATTATTTTCATATTCGCTCGACTTTATACAAGAAATTATCATTGGCATAGAGGTATGGCTACTTCGATGGTTGGTGCTTTTTATAGCGCTGTTACTCCTGGCGCTAGTGGTGGTCAACCAATGCAAGTTTACACCATGAAAAAACAAGGTGTTGAAGTTTCTAGTGCGGCTTCAATTATGATAATGAGTTTTATCATCTATCAATCCGCACTTATTATCATTGGTATTATTGGTGTCATCTTTAAATGGAACCTCGTCATGTCTATTGGTGACTTTAATATCGATTTAGGATCATTTAAATTATCTTTCCCAGCAATCCCGTTTACTATCATTGGATTTTTATTAAATTTACTTGTTATCGTTGGCTTAATTGCCATGTCATATTCTCATAAGTTCCATAACTTCATTATGCATTATGGAATTAATTTATTTGCCAAACTCCATTTAATTCGTAATCCAGATGAAAAAAGAGAATCACTTCGTATTCAAGTTGAAAACTTCAAAATAGAATTACGTCGTTTATTGTCGAATTTTGCTGTCACAGTTGTGGTTCTAGTTTGTTACGCTTTAGTGCTCATTATTCGTTTTTCAATTCCATATTTTGCGGGTATTGCTCTTGATGGATATGGCTATCTTACTAATATAGATGGTTCGTTAGTTATTGGTACTTCTGGTCCTCTTATGTCAACCGGCAGTGTTTCAGTTACATCTTTTTGGGATTCGGTATTCTTGTCGAGTTATCATCAAATGGTCGCTGGATTAATTCCTATTCCTGGCGCAGCAGGGGTTTCTGAATATTTCTTCAATGTTATATTTAGTAACTATTTTGTTTCGCAACAAGTCACAACTGCTGCTCAAATTATTTGGAGATTTTCAACTTATCACCTCGTGCTTCTTGTCTCGGGTATTGTCGCGGCTAGCTATCATGTCACTCCTGATAAGACTGCTGAACATGCGGATAGGAAAGCATATGTCACTATTCAGCTCGAAACATATGAAACTCGTAAATTAAGCGCTGATACGATGTTTGAAACAGCTTCTTTAAATAGAAAAGAAATGCAAGAGAGACTTAAAAATTGGAATAAGTCTAAACAAAAGAATTCGAATAAGAGAAAATCTGATTATGATGAGGAAATAGATGCAATTAAGCACGAGAAAGCATCTATCAAAAATAAATCGAAAAATAAAACCGATAAACAAAAACATAGATCCAAAAAAGATGATGACGGTTGGGATAATATTTCAACTGGAGACTAATTAAAATGAAAATTGCATTGTTTACTGATACTTACTTTCCAGATATCAATGGTGTGGCAACTTCATGTAAATCGCTTAGAGATATCTTAGTGAAACATGGTCACGAAGTTTTAGTTATCTGTACAAATCCATATTCAAATAAACTTCTTTTTGAAGATAATGTCATTCGTCTATCGGGAGTAAAACTAAAAAGACTTTATAACTATCGACTCGCTGGATTTTTTAACTCAAAAGCAATGAAAATAATTCGTAAATTTGATCCAGATTTAGTTCATATTCAAACCGAAGCCGGTGTTGGTATCTTTGGTCGAATAGTTGCTAAAAATCTTCAAATACCAATTGTCTATACATATCACACAATGTATGAGGACTATACATATTATGTCACTAAAGGATATCTAGATAGATTTGCTAAAGGGATAGTTAGAACTTTGTTTAGAGGTATTATCAATAATTCTGACGAATTTATCACTCCATCAAGTAAGACTAAAGACTATATGAGACAGATAGGAATTGATGTGTTTGCTAATGTGATTCCAACCGGTGTTGACTTTGAAAAATTCTTTCCAAAAAACATTCCAAATAATAATAAAATCGATATTCGTAAAAAGTTTGGGATAAATTCCTCAACTTTCACGTTATTATCTCTTGGGAGGATAGCTAAAGAAAAGAGTATTGATTTTTCAATTAAATGTTATGCGAGATTTTTGCATGATCATAAAGACATTGATTCAAAGATGGTCATTGTTGGTAAAGGTCCATATGAAGATAATTTGAAGGAGTACGTAAAAAAACTTGGTATATCTAACAATGTTGTTTTTGTGGGTCCTTGTCTACCTAGTGAGGTTCAGAATTATTATCAACTTGGTGATGCCTTTGTCAGTGCCTCACTTAGTGAGACACAAGGATTAACGTATATGGAAGCGATGGCGGCGCATCTATACGTCATGGCCCGCTACGACCACAATCTTCTCGATGTTATTCAAGATGGTGTAAGTGGATATTTCTTCGAAAATGAAGAGGAGTTCTCTAATAAATTATTTAAGGTTTATAAACTTTATAAAGCTAATGACAAAACAATGTTAGATAACGCCATTAAAGGTATCGATCAATATTCTATTGAAACATTCTATAACAAAATAATTAAAGCCTATAAACATGTCCTTAAAAGCAGATGGTAAAGTCATTCAATCTATAAATGTCGGTAAAAAGAAAATTGTTTTACATTTTTCTGATGCAACTAAATTAGAAATAACTCCTAATACATATTCTGAATTTAAACTTTACATAAATAAGTCATTAACTAATGAGCAAATAGAACAAATAAAAAATAGAAACGCTCTCGATAAATATTATCAATACGCTTTTAACTACGCTATTAAATCAATTAAAAGTGAGAAGCAAATAAGAGATAAATTAATTAGTAGGGGCGCTAATAAGAATCAGATTGATTTTATTATTAGTGAACTAAATAAATATTCACTAATTTCTGAAGATTATTTAATTAAAGATTATATTGAGTACGCAAATTACAAAAAATATGGCGAAAATAAAATAAAAGATGAATTACTTAAAAAAGGTGTTTCAATAGTAAAAATTAATAATTTATCCTTCGATAATTTTTTAGAAAATGAAAAAGCACATAGCTTATTAATTTCTTTAGACAAAAGATATTCTAAATTATCTTATAGTGCTAAAAAGAAGCATGTCTATGATTGTTTACTTCGACATGGTTTTACATTAGAAGTAGTCAATAATGTAATTAATGAACTTTCACCAACTAATCATAACATTGAATTAGATAATTTAAGAAAAGAATATCGTAAAGTATATGCAAGATATATTCAAAAATATAAATCTAAAGAGTTAGACACAAAAGTGATAAACTATTTATTGTCTAAAGGGTATTCATATAAAGATATATTAATTGTTAAAGGAGAAAAGACAGATGAAGTGGGTTAAAGATTTTACAGATGGTGACCGTATAATCGGTGAACTTCTTATTAGTAGCGTTGTTAAAGGCGTAACTGATAAGGGAATGACTTATTTAAATATTACTCTTCAAGATAAAACCGGTTCTATCGAAGCTAAAAAATGGGACGCTAGTGAAGATGATGTCGCTTTTTATAATGTCGGCAAAATTATCAATGTTGATGGTAGTGTAAATTTATATAAAAACGCTCTGCAACTTAAAATTAATTCCGCTAGTGAGGTTAGCCCTAGTGATGTCGATTTATCTAATTTCCAAAAAGTATCGCCAATACCTCTAGATGAACTCAAAGCTAAACTCGATTATTTTTTAAATTCATTTACTAATGAAGACGTTAAATTAATTACTCAAAAAGTAGTTGCTCATTTTTATGATAAATATACGACTTATCCAGCAGCTGTTAAAGTTCACCATGAATTTGGTAGTGGAATTCTCCATCATTCTTTAGCGATGGCTTCATTAGCTGAATCAGTGGCAAAATTATATCCAGAAGTTGACCGTGATCTTCTCGTCGCTGGTTGTCTTCTTCACGACATCGGTAAAACCGTTGAATATGAGCATCCATTAACTCCAAGTATCACTGTTGAGGGCCGACTAGCGGGACATATCTCAATAATGTACGCTGAATTTAAAAAGATAGTTGATCCATTAAATATTAAAAGTGAAGTCCCATTACTTCTTGAACATATGATTTTGTCTCACCATGGTACACATGAATTTGGTTCACCAGTTTTACCAAGTACCCGTGAAGCTATGCTTTTGTCAATGATTGACTTACTTGATTCAAGAATGATGGTTATCCAAAAAGCCTTAAATGACACAAAACCTGGCGAATTTACTCAAAAGATATGGGCGATGGATAATGTTTGCTTTTATAAACCTAAAGAAAGCAAATAAGCCTGATTAGTAGCTAAAAGCCTTCCTTAGCGATATGAGGAAGGCTTTTTAAATTATTTAATTCATTAAAGTGCTTTTTTAACTAATTCTGCGATTGAAGGAAGATTTAAATCTTTGGCGTCATTTTCTTTCATTGTTATTTGAATACCTTCTTCTTTAGCGTATCTAGGAATAACATGAACATGGAAATGATAAATGCTTTGTCCGGCTTCATGATTGACATTAGTGAGGATATTAACCCCCTTAGCACCTAAGACAGCAATATCTGCTTGTCCAATTCTCTGAGCGACATCCATCACTTTGTGCATAATGTCTTTATCGACACTTAAAAAATTATCATAATGTTTTTTTGGAATTACTAAAGCATGTCCTCTAGTAACTTGAGATACATCTAGAAACGCTAAAACATCGTCATCTTCGTATATCTTACTAGAAGGTATCTTTCCTTCAACAATTTTACAAAATAAGCAATCGTCATGTTTCATAAATATATTTTCTCCTTATTAAAAGGAGGGCATGAACCCTCCTAATAATTATTAGTTATCTTCAAATAATTCAGGGAATTTTTCTTTGAAGTAATCATATATTGTCGTATCGTGGAACGCAATTGAGTATTGCTCAATATAGCTTGCGTAAGCACTATTGACATATGAATCTTTATTTCCGAGAACATTCGCAATTTCAAACGCAACTGATTCAGTGAATAGTGGATCATCCTTGTGAGCATCCATATCTTCATAACCTGTTTCAAGATTGAGTTTTGAGGTAGATGGTGCTTCTTCAACAGTGACAATATAATAATCACTACCATCGACAATAATCATATTAGTGGCAAAACTTGATTTCTCAAATTTATCTGGAATTAGATAATATTTACCATTAATTTTACGAACATATTGTTTTGTTTGATCGAAATTATTAATAAATTCACTTGCTGGAGTACTAGTTTCATTTGTAATAGAGTCATCATCTAAGTTATTTGAAACGTTGATATTGAATAATCTATTACGAATTGAATCGGCTGGTAAATCACTAAGACCGCCATTTTTTACATACCAACCATCAGTTGTGTAATCTTTAGCGGATAATGTAGCGATTTCTTTGGCTAAACCAATCTCTTTTGGATATGAGTTATTACCAGTAAATAGATTTAATGCGGTTGTAACTTTACCATTACTTCCTTCTTCGCCATCTGGATTATGACTACCATCGATATATGTATCTTTAACGAGGTTCCATTTATCTAAAAGTGTACCAAGTTCAGTGTTTACATAATATGTGAATGAAGTTGTTTGACCAGGTAAAGTGGTTGTACTTGTTTGTGATAGTCCTGCATTGGTGAGAATTTGAATTTCTTGTTCATCGAGTGGATCAATAGTTCCATCAGCCTTAAGTCCTTTAAATCCTCTCCAAGCATTTGCTAAGTCGTCGAGAGTCACATCGCTAGCGGTATAGACAAATGAATTCACATAAGCCTTCATGAAGGTGAATGGTAAGTCTTGTTTATCTTTATCACTAGGTGCGCTAATCTTGATGGTATTTACTTTACGAGCATAGCTTCTACCTAAAGTTGAATAATAGTTATTGTGTAAATATTCTTCGACTAATTTATCTCTATATAGACCTTTAAGAATTTTACGGTTGATATAATCGTCATAATTACCATTATCTAAATTAATTAATGCTTTGACATTTTCTTCCTCATTTAATTGTGGAACGACATATCCTGATAACCAATCAGTTCTATCAACGTTGATTTCGTAGAGATCGCCATAATGAGCGTATGCAAATTTTTGTTCATAGAATTTACCATCTTTCTTATATGAATCTGTGCTTAATTCACTATAAAGGGATTTGTAAATTTTTGTCCAAATTGAATTATAGAAATTTAATACTCTTTGACGATAGATGACTTCGACAGTTGTATTTGTCTTAGTCGCTAGTGCAGTGTCTGTATCGCGCTTATACATTTTATTATATTTATTTACAAACGCGTCGACTGCAGTAGTGTCTATTGTGTTAATATTTTTACCTTTGCAAAGAGTTGTAAGTTCTTCCCAACTACCAAATTGGTCGTTAGCGACTATATCCATGAATTCATTTAAGA
This sequence comes from Oscillospiraceae bacterium, assembly GCA_963644615.1. Classification (GTDB taxonomy): domain Bacteria; phylum Bacillota_I; class Bacilli_A; order RFN20; family CAG-826; genus Fiminaster. The sequence goes on along the minus strand of CAVIPP010000012.1, from coordinate 14,045 downwards.
CAGTATCACTCTTACTGCCTGAGACAGCGTCATAGAGTAAGCCTAAAATGTTATCATAGACATCTAGTTTTGTACCATCTTCATTATTCACGATAGCATCTTCATAGTTATTAGGAAGTGCGACAACATTATCACAACCAGCTAATAAACCGATTGCGGATAAGGCTAATAAAGCGGTGAAGAATTTTTTATTTTTCGCTTGGGACATAGCAAGCACCTCCTTCTTCATTCCATAATGCATTAGCACCTGAAGTTTTTTCTGATTTAGTTTTTGTGAAGCCAATCGCACAAACTTCTGAAATTAATTTACGTCTTTCAGCTTTTTGTTGATTGAGGGAGTTGATGTAGCTTTCCCATGTATCTTCCCAAGTGACACTAGAATCATATGCTGTCTTATTTTGATCGACTTTAATCCAATTATCGATGACTGCACCTAAATCATATTCGCTATCTCCAACTTTGAAGGTGTTGAATTTGATTTTTTGTTTGCTGACATATTGTTGATAAATGAATTTGTCGATATTTGAGTCGAATCCTTTAATCTTAGATTCAACTTCTTCAGCACGTGATTTAATATCCATTGTTTTTTGATTAAGAAAGTTGACATAAGTTGTCTTATCTTTGATATAACCTGTTTGAGTTGGATATTTAATTGAATAGTAGTCGTTAATATCGGCTTGACCTTCTTTTGTTTCTTCAAGAGCACTTCTTTCAATTACGATGAAGTGGATGCCTTGATAATCACTTGAACCAGCACGAACTACTAAGATTGGATTACCATCGGTTGTGCAAAGAACTTTTTGACCATTGATTTCTTTGAAACCTTTGTATGTATTAGTGGTGTCATATGTATCGTTAACACCAGTTGTGTTTTCTGTTGCAGAGATGGAAGTAGTCCAAGCAGTAGTTGTATTAGATAGAATTTTGTTTGGAGTAATGAATGAAACAAAATGTTTGTTTAAATATTTGTTGAAAATAATATTTCGTGGATAATATGCTGAATCGCCACCATTAACTGTTGCACCATCAGTACTTGCAGTTGTATTCGCATAGTTTTCAAGCGCTTCAAATGCACCTAATGGAATGGTTGATATATTTCCAGATGCGTCACCGCCCATATCGTAAACAGTTTTTGTACCTGTACCATATGATTGGTTGGTATAAGTGACAGCTTGAGCATATGAATTAGAAATATTATAACCATGAGAACTTATATCCGAATAATTTCTATCTGACATGCTTATTTCACTTGTTTTTGCTTTAGTTGTGTTTGCTGAATACAAATTCTCATATGCATAAATGCCTAATTTAAATTCATTAACAAAACTTGTATCTTTGTCCATGATACCTAAATCACCATATTTATCACTAGAACTATCAGAATATGATTTTGCTTGTTGTGCAATTTCACCAAATGAAAGTTCACCTTTAGCGAGTTTGATCGCGACAGAATATAAATTGTGCGCGTCGTCTGCGTCGATGGTATCATTCCAATAATTTGTTGATGAACTTGTTCCATTTAATTTAACAAGAACATGTCGAACGTGATATGGAACTTTCTTTTCGATATAACCTTCGTAATTGTCATCTGCTAATTTGGCATCTCTCATAAATTCGATACCAGTCTTAGATGAGAATAATCCGCCAGATTCTTCGTAAAATTGTCTTTCAAATTCTTTCAATTCTCTTTCATAAATGAAGTGTTCGAGTAAATCATCTTCATCAGTTGCGTTATTACTATCAAGTAATTTTTGCCATTCTTCGTCCCAACTCGTCTTATTGGATTCAGAATTTTTGGTAGCAGTGTTTTTGACGCCATCAACATCATTTTTAGCGTCTTTAACAATATCGTTATACTTAGCGATACCTTTTGCTTCAGCTTTAAAGTAGTTACGGACAATTAACTTATAGACAATGTCAAACATCGATGAGACACTGCTCTTGTCAGTAAAATAACTTCCAAACAAATCTTCTGCTGTGTAATTTAGTTTATTTCCAAACGAGTCGGTGTAGGTTAATATATTGCCTTCCTTAGAATATGTTGGATCTTGAATGGTAGAACCCGAACATGCTGTTAGAGCCGCTACAGAGACAAGACTAGACACTAAGAAGAGGCTTAATTTATTTTTCTTCATAGAAACCTGTTTCCTCCTTTTCAAACATAGCGATAATTATTTTATTACTTATATTGTATTAATACAACAAAGAATTTATCCATTGCCTAATAGATTTAATCTATTGTTATTTTTTAGACCGCTATCATTTTTACTTCTTTTCAAAGATTAATCTTTGTTTAAAAACATTTTTTATCATTTCGTTTGATACATTCTTTTGTTGAGATTAGAATTATATGAGTTTTGGAGGGTATTATGGCTATTCTTAAAATAAAAAATCTTCATGTTAGTGTCGCACAAAAAGAAATTCTTAAAGGCGTAAATCTTACAATTAATTCCAATGAAACAATTGCCCTTCTAGGTCCAAATGGTAATGGTAAATCTACCCTTTTGCAGACAATAATGGGCAACCCAAATTACAAAGTCACTAAAGGACAAATTTTACTTGACGACAAAGACATTACTTCATTAGAAGTAGATGAACGTTCAAAACTCGGAATTTTCCTTGGCATGCAATATCCTAGCGAAGTTCCAGGAGTCAATAATGCTGATTTTTTAAAAGCCAGTTTGAACGCCCATAGAGAAAAGCCAGTATCTTTATTTGAATTTTATAAAACTCTCAACAATGCTTATGAGGAAGTAAATATCCCTTTTGAGATGAGCAATCGTAATCTAAATGAAGGATTTTCAGGTGGAGAAAAGAAGAAAAATGAAATTCTTCAAATGCTTATTTTGAATCCTACTTTTGTCATGCTTGATGAAATTGATTCTGGTCTAGATGTTGACGCCATTCAAATCGTCTCAAAAGTCATCAAAGAAAAACAAGACGGTAATCGAGGATTTTTAATTGTATCCCATTACGCTAGATTATATGACTTAATTAATGTTGATAAAGCCGTCGTTTTAGTTAATGGTAAGGTCGCTATTAGTGGTGGCCGTGAATTGATTAAAAAGATTGATACAGAAGGATATGAATGGCTTAAAAAAGAACATGGCATTGAAATCGAAAAAGAAAACAAAATGAATTCAGTTTCTATCGGTAGTTGTGCTACTAAAGAGGCTTTAAAGAAGAAAACAAATGACTAATCAAAACATTGAATTAAATAACGAGAATAAAGAATTAGAACTAGTTAATTGTTCATCTTTAGTTATTAAATTAGAAAATAATTCAAATTTGATTCTTAAATTTGTTAATTTTGATTGTGAGAAAAATATTGTAATTAGAGGTGAAATTGGTGAAAACTGCACCATAAAATTTGTATTTGCAGATTTTACTAATCACGATATAAACGCTGATGTATTGTTTAATTTGAATGAAGTAGGCGCTGATGCGTATTGGCAATTAGCGACTCTTTCAACTAAAAATCAAAGCAAAGTCTTTGATGTCTCTTTTATTCATAATAAAGGTAAAACTACTGCTTCAATGAATAACTATGGTGTCTGTAGAGATAATAGCAAAATAGTGTTCAGTGGAATTAATCATATAAAACAAGGTGCTAAAGAAGCAAAAACTTCACAAAACGCTAAAATAATTGTCTTTGATCCTTCTTCTCAAGGAGTTGCATCTCCAATCCTAAAAATTGACGAAAATGATGTCAGCGCTTCTCATGGCGCTATTGTTGGGCAACTTTCTAATGAACATATGTTTTATTTAATGAGTAGAGGTCTATCTGAAAAAGAAGCAAAAGAATTAATTATTAAAGGTTATCTACAACCTATTTCAAAATATTTTTCAAATGAAATTAAAAGCAAAATTGAAAATGTAATTAAGGAGGCAATTTAATGTTTGATCCTTATAAAATTAGAAACGATTTTCCAATGTTAAGAAATAATATCAAAATGCAAGATAGACCGCTTGTTTATTTAGATAATGCTTCAACTACTTTTAAACCTGATTGTGTGCTAAGCGCCATCAAAGATTATTATTGCTTTCAGACCGCTAATTCGCATCGAGGAGATTACGATTTAGCGTATCAATGTGATGTTTTAGTTGATAACGCTCGACAAAAAGTCGCTAAATTTATTAACGCTAATAGTGATGAGGTTGTCTTTACTAGTGGTGATACGATGTCGCTTAACTTAATTGCTTATGGCTATGCCTTAAAATTTTTAAAAGAGGGTGACGAGATATTACTTAGTGAAGCTGAACACGCTTCTAATATGCTTCCATGGTTTATGGTCGCTAATAAGACTGGTGCAATAATCAAATATGTTGAACTTAACTATGAAGGTAGAATTACCTTAGAAAATATCAAAAAAGCACTAACAAGTCGCACGAAACTTGTCGCCTTTGCACAAGTTGGCAATGTTTTAGGATATCTACTTGATATGAAAAGTGTCGCTAAATTGGTTCATAGTGTCGGTGCTTATCTAGTTTGCGATGGAGCGCAATCCGTCCCACATATGAAAATAGATGTTAAAGATTTAGATGTTGACTTTTTAGCGTTCTCAGCCCACAAAATGCTTGGTCCCACCGGTTTAGGTGTTCTTTACGCTAAAAAAGATATTTTAGAAAAAATGGATACATTCCTTACTGGCGGAGGTATGAACTCTAAGTTCTACCATAATGGTGAGATGAAACCATTACCTGCTCCACTTAAATTTGAAGCGGGAACAATTAATATTGAAGGTATTTTAGGTTTTGCTAAGGCGATAGATTATCTAGAAAATATTGGAATGGATAATATAAATAAGTATGAAACTGAATTAAGAGAATACGCTATTAAAAAATTAGAAAAAGTACCTAATATTATTATTTATAATAAAAATGCTGAATCTGGAATAATTACATTTAATATCAAAGGTGTTTTTGCGCAAGATGAAGCGACATTACTTAATTCAAAAGGACTCGCACTTAGAAGTGGTCAACATTGTGCTAAAGTGCTCAACGATTTTTTAAAGACTCCTGCGACTGTTCGTTGTTCGCTATATTTTTATAATACAAAAGAAGACATAAATGCTCTTTACGAAGCATTAACTACTGGAGGTGACTTTTTAGATGCCTATTTCGCTTAGTCCTCAAATGATGAGACAAATAATTATGGATCACTACGATAATCCAACTTACAAAAGAGAACCTAAAAACGATCATTATGATTGTGTTCATATGGATTCTACTAATTGTGTCGATGATATTAACGTTTATGTTTTAGTTGAAAACGACATTGTTGTTGATGCTTGCTTTACTGGTGTAGCTTGTACAATATCTACAGCTTCAACAGATATTATGTGTGGACTCATGATTGGTAAAAATATCAATGATGCAAATTATATACTCACACAATACTTAAATATGATTCATGAAAAAGAATATGACGATTCGGTTTTAGATGAAGCTATTGTTTTTATGAATACGTCTAAACAAGCAGCCAGAATTAAATGCGCCACAATTGGCTGGGATGCATTTGATGAAATTATCAATAAATGTGACAAAGATGGACACCATCATGGATAAGAAAGATTTTACTCAAGAAGATTATAAATACGGTTTTAAAGACAAAGATGTCTCTATTTTAAACACTGGAAAAGGACTTTCTGAAGAAGTAGTTAGAGAAATTTCTAGACTTAAAAATGAACCTGATTGGATGCTTGAATTCAGGCTTAATGCTTATAAAGCATTTCTTGACTTGAAAATGCCAAACTTTGGTCCTGATTTATCTAGTTTAGACTTTTCAAGTTATACATACTTTATTCGTTCTAGTAAGAAGGTTGAAAAAGATTGGGATGAAGTTCCTGAAACTATAAAAAACACATTCCAAAAACTTGGTATTCCAGAAGCTGAACAAAAATATCTTTCTGGCGTAACGACTCAATATGAATCTGAAGCAGTCTATCACAATATGCTTAAGGAAGTTGAAGATAAAGGGGTTATTTTCCTTTCAACTGACCAAGCAGTCCAGATGTGTCCAGATATATTAAAAAAATATTTCAATACAGTTGTACCTTATAAAGACAATAAATTTGCTGCACTTAATGGCGCAGTTTGGTCTGGTGGTTCATTTATTTATGTGCCAAAAGGTGTCAAACTTGATAAGCCTCTTCAATCATATTTTAGAATCAATAATGAAAAAAGTGGTCAATTTGAAAGAACTCTTATCATTGTCGATGAAGGAGCAGATGTTCATTATGTTGAAGGTTGCACTGCTCCGATATATTCAAAAGATTCTCTTCACGCAGCGGTTGTCGAAATTGTTGTTTTAAAGAATGCCAAATGTCGATATTCGACCGTTCAAAACTGGTCTAATAATATTATCAATTTAGTCACTAAAAGAGCACTCGTCATGAAGAATGCTCAAATGGATTGGATTGATGGAAATATTGGTAGTCAAACCAATATGAAATATCCAGCATGTATTCTCGCTGGTGAAGGCGCTAGAGGAAATTGTATTTCAATTGCTGTCGCCGGTAAGGGTCAATATCAAGATGCCGGCGCTAGAATGATTCATTTAGCTAGTAATACTTCAAGTACGATTATTTCTAAATCGATTGTCAAGAATGGTGGAGTGGCTAATTATCGAGGATGCGTTAAACATCTTAAAAATGCTAAAAATTGTAAATCGCATGTCGAATGTGACACATTGATCCTAGACGATATATCGAAAAGTGACACAATACCTACTAATTTAGTTCAAAATAACACTTCATATATAGAACATGAAGCAACTGTATCAAAAATTAATGAAGATCAACTTTTCTATTTGATGAGTCGTGGCATTTCTAGAAAAGACGCAACTCAAATGATTATCATGGGATTTATTGAACCATTCTCTAAAGAATTACCAATGGAATACGCTGTTGAACTCAATCAATTAATTAAGATGGATATGGATGGTAGTGTCGGATAAAAATGAAAAACTACGATGTCATTGTTGTTGGTGGAGGCCACGCCGGAGTTGAAGCTTGTCATGCATGTGCAAAAATGGGACTAGCAACTTTGCTTATTACTCTCAATAAGAAAATGATATCAAATATGCCTTGTAATCCATCTATTGGTGGAAGCGCTAAAGGAATTGTTGTCCGTGAAATTGATGCTTTAGGTGGTTTAATGGGTATAGGTGCCGATAACGATTATTTGCAAATAAAAATGCTTAATACTGGTAAAGGTCCAGGGGTTCAATGTTTGAGGGCTCAGGAAGATAAACATAATTATCCTGCTTACATGCAATATCTATTAGAGAACACAATTAATCTAGATATCATCGAAGGTGAAGTAGTTGATTTAATACATACTGAGGCAAAAATAGAAGGTGTTATTTTACGTGATGGAACTTCTATAAAATCTAAAGCAGTTGTTTTATCAACTGGCACTTATATGGAATCAGAAATTCTAAGAGGACACACAAAATTTAGTGGTGGTCCTGATGGAGAGCCTCCTAGCAAAGGTTTATCTAAATCTCTACAAAAAATGGGGATTGAGATGTTTAGACTTAAAACTGGTACACCTCCAAGAATTAAAAAGTCTTCAATTGATTTTTCTAAAGGTAGTGTTCAACCAGGGATTGAGGGGAATTTAGCTTTTTCTTATACTACAAAATCATTTAAACCTTTAAGTGAACAGCTTCCTTGTTATTTGGTCTATACAAATGAAACAACTCATAAATTAATAACTGACAACTTAGATAAAACCGCGACATATAATGGTCTTCAAAGTGGAATTGGGCCACGTTATTGCCCTTCGATAGAATCGAAGGTGATGACATTTAAAGATAAAAAACGTCATCAACTTTTCCTTGAGCCCGAATTTAAAGATGGTGAATCAATTTATTTACAAGGATTTTCCACAGCGATGGAAGAAGAAATGCAAGTAAAAATGGTACATTCAATTGAAGGTTTAGAGAATGCGGAATTTTTAAAATATGCATATGCAATTGAATATGATGCTTTAGTGCCTACTCAATTTGATCTCTCCTTAAGAGTAAAGAAATTTGATGGATTATATTGCGCTGGTCAGATATGTGGCACAAGCGGATATGAAGAAGCTGGTGGGCTTGGTATTATTGCAGGTATTAATGCTTCACTATATGTAAAAGGTAAAAAGCCTTTTATCTTAAAAAGAAACGAATCATATATCGGAGTTATGATTGATGATTTAATTACAAAAGGAACTCAAGAACCTTATCGTTTACTTTCTTCTCGAGCGGAATATCGACTTCTCCTTAGACACGATAATGCTGATTTAAGACTGACTGAATATGGTTATAAATTAGGACTTATTTCTCAAGAAAGATATGATTATTATGTTAAGAAAAACGAAAACGTTATAAAAGCACGAGAAATATTAGAAAAAGTTCATCTAGGTTCTTCAAAAAGAGTTAATGATTATTTAATTAGTCACAACAAAGAACCTTTACGTGGTGGAGTAAGTGGAACCGAATTACTTAAGCGCCCAAATATTCACTATGTTGATTTAGTCAATTTAATTGATGACTTAAAAGAAATTGATCTTGATTATATTGGTGTTTCTCAACTTGAAATTGGTATTAAATACGAAGGTTATATTTCTAGAGAAGAAGATGAAGCAAAAGGATTTGCTAAATTTGAATCGTACTTAATTCCAAACGATCTTGATTATTTATCGATGAATGGTTTAGCTTTGGAAGCTAGACAAAAACTTGATAAAATTAGACCATTAACAATTGGACAAGCTTCTCGTATATCTGGAGTGAATCCTAGTGATGTTTCAATCTTAATCTTTAATATCAAAAATAGAAAAAATGGATAAACAAAAATTAAAAGATTTCATTAATAATGAACTATCAATTGATGTAAGTGATATGACAATTGATAAATTTTCTCTTTTTGAAGAACTTTTGCTAAGTTGGAATGAAAAATTTAATTTGACTGCAATAACAAAAGAAGACGAAATATTAGAAAAACATTTCATTGATTCTCTTTATGCTTCTAAGTTTATTGATTTGAATAAAAAAGCAACTTTATTAGATATTGGTAGTGGAGCAGGATTTCCTGGTATTCCACTTGCAATTTTGTTTCCAAATTTAACTATATCTCTAGTAGAATCTAATTCTAAAAAAGTGTCATTTTTAAACGAGGTTCGTTCTAGCTTAAATCTTAATAATGTCTTCATTTTTAATGCACGTATTGAAGATTTGAAGACACTAAAGGGTAAATTTGACTTTGTGAGCGCTCGCGCAGTCACCCAGCTAAATATACTTCTTGAACTATCAATACCTTATTTAAAAATTGGTGGTCACCTTTTAGCCTTCAAAGGTTCAATGGTTGATATTGAAATAAAACAATCTATAAAAGCACTTCACATCTTAGGCGCTAAAATAAATGTAAAAAACATATATCAACTCCCATATTCTAAAGATGGTAGAAGTTTAATTGATATTGTGAAAACAAAAGAAACTAAAGCTAAATACCCTCGACAATATTCTCTTATTATTAGTAAACCTCTATAGTTTAAGAAGATTTCATTAGTGTTTTGATAATCTAGGTTTATAATAAAGACGTTTCAGGGTGAGGTGAAATTCCTAACCGGCGGTATACCCCGCGAACCTATTTAGGTTGATCTAGTGAAATTCTAGAGGCGACAGTAAAGTCTGGATGGAAGAAACGATTTAATTCATTGCCCTGAAATAAGGGTATTTTTTTATGAATAATAGTGTTTTATTATCATCAATTGTTGCTTGTATTGATATTCTTAGTTTACTAGTGTTATTTTTATATTCACTCAATTTATCAAAAGTTAAAAGTGAATCGGTTTTTAATACGAGATTTATAGCTAGAATCGGTGTTTTTGCTTCTATCTCTGCAATTTTATATTGTGTGCCAGTGTTAAAATTTTCAATTCCTGGATTTCCTTCATTTTTAGAAATCCACTTCGATGAGATACCAGCTTTTTTTGCTGGTTTTGCTTATGGACCATTAAGTGGTCTCGCCGTTATATTTATAAAAACAATTATTAAATTACCAATGTCATCAACTCTTTGTGTTGGTGAACTCACAGACTTACTATTATCGATTGCTTTTGTTCTTCCTGCGTCACTAATTTATAAACATCATCGCAAATTCAAAGGTGCTTTACTTGGAATTTTATCTGGAACTATCTTACAAGTTATTCTAGCTATGCTAGTTAATGTCTATATAATGCTCCCTTTTTATATATTTGTGATGGGATTTTCTGATGAAAGTCTATTGTTAATGATGCAGAGCGCTAATGCGTTAATTAAAGATATTAATTGGAGTTATGCTTTCTTTGCGGTTCTCCCATTCAATTTAATTAAAAATACAATCATTATTCTTATTGTATTGTTGATCTATAAGCCTCTACATCGACTTGTCGAAAAAATAAAAATCTAATAAAAAAGACCACCTAAGGTAGTCTTATATGTTAAGCGCTGGCGTTATTCAACGTCGATGGCACCGAACGGACATTCGAATCCTAATTCGTCATCGATTTCATCGACAATCGTTTTAGCGCGACCATCTTCATCGAATTCAAAGACATCAGGACGTGTACCAACGCATAAACCGCAGGAACCGCAAAGGTCTGAATTGACTTTTACTTTTGGCATAATATTTTCCTCCGTTAGAGTTAATTATAGACAAACTTATTTATCTAATCAATACAAAAAAAGTATTCTTTACTTACTACAAAAAAATTCTCAATTATATTACAATATAACTCGTGAGGCAAAACGGTGGAAACTAGGGTCGAAAAATATCGTAAATTACGAGAACAAATTCAGTCCACTAATGGCGAAGAAATCACAACAAAAGTAAAAACTAGCCAAAGAGCTCAGCAATTTCTCGATGAAAAAGATAATCAAAATATATCAAAAATGGACACTTCTACCATTGCTATATCATATAAAGAAATAATGGATGCTTATTCTATTTATGATAAAGAGCATCCAAAAGAAAAAGATTTATTGGAGAGTGTAGATAAAAAGCGTAAAATCTTTCTTATTGTTGGTTTGTCCATTATTACTACTTTATTAGTTGCACTTATAATTGTAGGAATAATTTTATTAAATAAAGGAGTCTAATTTCTATGAAAAAAAGAGTTGTCATTGCAATCGATGGTCCTGCTGCTGCTGGAAAATCAACGATATCAAAATTAATTGCTAAGAAACTAAATTTTACATATATCGACACAGGCGCTATGTATCGTGCTTTTACTAATTATGTTATTGATCATGGAGTCGATCCTAAAAATGAAAAAGAATGTGTCAAATTAATTCCAGAAGTAGATATTGAACTTTTTCCTGATGGTAAAGTGATGTGTTCAGGAAAAGATGTAACTCGCGTTATTAGAGAACCATTAGTGAGCGGCAATGTCTCTTATATTGCCTCTTATAAAGATATTCGTTTAGCGCTCGTGGAATCTCAAAGAAAACTTGCTAATAAAATTAGTGTCGTCATGGATGGGAGAGATATTGGAACTTATGTTTTACCAAACGCTGATGTCAAAATCTTTATGGTTGCCAGCGTCGAAGAACGCGCAAAAAGACGTTATAAAGAAAATGTTGAAAAAGGCATTGAATGCACATATGAAGATATCATAAATGACGTAAAAAAACGTGACCGTATTGACTCAAATCGTTCATTCGCACCTTTAAAACCTGCTAGTGATTCAATTTTATTAGATACTAGTGATTTAACTATTGAAGAAGTCACAAATAAAGTCCTAAAAATCATTGAAGATAAAGTTGGAGAATAAATGGATAATCTTGGCGTCGTAGCGATAATCGGTAGTCCTAACGTTGGTAAATCAACTATTTTTAATCGTATCGTTGGACGAAGACATTCAATTGTAGATGATGAACCAGGTATAACCCGCGATCGTCTTTATGAGACAACTTCATGGCTTGGTAAAAACTTTCGTATTATTGATACAGGCGGTATTGAAATTGCCAACAGACCATTTCAAGAACAAATCAGAATGCAAGCCGAAATTGCTATTTCTGAAGCTGATGTCATTATTTTTGTAGTGGACGCTAAGCGGGGAATTAGTAATGATGATAGACTTGTTGCAAAACTTCTCCAAAAATCACACAAGAAAGTGATATTAGCCGTCAATAAAATCGACAATACCGAAATGATTTTTGAAGCAAATAATTTTTATTCTTTAGGTCTAGGTGAACCTATTCCTGCTAGTGGAGAACACGGTATCGGAATAGGTGATATTTTGGATAAAGTTATTAAATTACTTCCTCAGAAAGAAGTCACTCAATATGAAGATACGATAACTTTTTCAATTATTGGTCGACCAAATGTTGGAAAGTCTTCACTAGTTAATGCTTTACTTAACAAAGATAGAGTCATAGTTTCTGATATTGTTGGTACAACAAGAGATTCAGTTGATACCCCATTTGTTAGAAATGGTCAAAATTATGTCGCTATTGATACAGCTGGATTAAAAAAGCGTGGCAAAATATATGAAAGCGTCGATAAATATAGTGCACTTCGAGCCTTAGCAAGTATTGATAGAAGTGAAATTGTCTTATTTGTTATTGACGCTAGTAGTGGAATTATCGAACAAGATAAACACGTTGTTGGCTATGCGCTCGAAAAGAAAAAAGCAATTATTATCATCGTCAACAAATGGGATTTAATTAAAAAAGAACAAAACACCCAGGTTGAATTTGAAAAAAATATCCGTAAACAATTTCAATTCCTAGAGTTCGCTCCAATACTTTTTGTCAGCGCACTCACTCACTCTAAAATAGATAAAATTTTTGACGCAATTTCTAGTGTACATATTGCTTACGATAAACACATTTCAACTAGTTTATTAAATGATGTCATTCAAGATGCACAAACAATGAATGAGGCTCCAGATTTTAATGGTGGTCGACTCCGCATTTATTTTGCTAACCAAGCAAATTCATGCCCTCCGACATTCGTTTTATTTGTTAATAATCCTAAATATGCTCACTTTTCTTATCTTAGATATATAGAGAATAGATTGCGTGCTTCTTTTGATTTAGACGGCACCCCTATTGAAATTGTGCTTAGAAAAAGAGTTTAAAATATGTATAATAAATATACAAACAGAAAGGAATTCTTAAAATGAATAAAACAGAATTAATTAGCCTAGTGGCCGAAAAAAACGATTTTTCCTTTAATGAAGTACAAGCTGTTGTTGAAGAACTTTTAGCAGCTGTTGAAACCGAATTAGTTAAAGGCAGAGAAGTCAAATTCTCTAATTTTGGTGCTTTTAAAACAAAAGTCCGTGCAGCAAGAAAGGGAACTGATCCAGTTACTCATAAAGAAATCACTATTCCTGCAAGCAAGACAGTTGTATTTAAACCATCAAAGACATTAAAAGATAAAGTTAACAAATAATCTATTTGAATTTTCTTTTTTAATATGAATAAAGACTTGTTTGTTAATTTAGCAAGTTTATTCAATAATAATTCTCATCGATTATATATTGTCGGAGGAACATCTAGAGATTATCTTCTTTCGAAAGAAGTTTTAGATTACGATTTTGCAACTGATGCGACTCCCTCTGAAATGAAGAAATTTTTAGTTGACGCTGATTACACATTTGAAAAATATGGAAGCGTCAAATTAAAAATATTTGGTAATCATGTTGATATAACTACTTTTAGAAAAGAAAGTAAATATATTGATAATCGCCATCCTTCACAAATTGAATTTACAACAAAAATCGAAGAAGATTATTTAAGAAGAGATTTTACGATTAATGCCATATATATCGATGAAAACTTTAATGTTATCGATTTTTGTGGCGGACTTAATGATCTAAAAAATAAAATAATTCGCTTTATTGGTGATCCATATATTCGGATAAAAGAAGATCCATTAAGAATAATTAGAGCCGAAAGATTTAAAGCAATGCTCGGTTTTAATTATGATTTAAAAACTCAAAAAGCTATTATTGATCTGTACGATTTAGTTTCAAAACTTAATCAAGATAAAATAAAAGAAGAATTGCGT
>CAVIPP010000011.1:10201-26599 GCA_963644615.1 Oscillospiraceae bacterium | reverse complement strand
AGTGATGAAGTACTTAAAAAACTCAATCGTCATCACACTTTTAATGATGCAATTAAGGTTATCGAATTAGCGAAATTATATGGATTTAATAATATTAATGTCGATTTAATCTATGGTATACCTCATCAAGAAATGATTGATCTAAAAGATGATTTAGATAACATTTTATCTTTAGATGTTCCTCACATCTCTATTTATTCATTAAGCGTTGAAAAAGGTTCGATTTATTTTAATGAAGGAATTAAAGAACAAGATGAAGAAACTAGTCGACTATTTTATGAATACATCGTCTCTTATCTTAGAAACAAAGGCTATGAGAGATACGAAGTATCAAATTTTGCCAAAAACAAAATGTATTCTCGCCACAATTTAAATTATTGGAAAGATAATGAGTATTATGGAATAGGACTAGGCGCAAGTGGATATATTGGTGATGAACGCTATAAAAACACGACTAGTTTAAAGCGATATATTAAGGGTGATATTATCGATTATGTCGATATGATCAACGAATATATTGAACTAGAAGATTTTATTTTAACAAACCTTCGATTAGAAAAAGGGTTTAAAAAAGAAGAATTTAAATCTCGTTTTGGCTTTGATTTTGAAGTTAAGTTTAAAGATGTTCTTCCATCGTTAAGGAAAAATTTACTCGTTAAAGTAAGTAAAGATAGTATAATGTTAACCGATGAAGGTCTAATATTATTAGATTACGTTTTACTTAAACTATATGAACACTGTTAAACTTTCAAAAAGAATATTCGCTTATCTTGTAGATATACTAATTGTCTCTTTACCAGTTATTGCTGGTCTAATTTGGCTTTTTTATTTTATAAATATGTCTTTTAATTATGCAATACCTTGGTATTTTCTTCTTTTAAGTGGCTTTCTTATTAAGTGGCTCATTTACGTTTTGTTTTCAGTTTTGATTCTTCTTATTAGCAACGGACGAACACTTGGTAATCTTATTTTTGGAATTAAAATTGTTCACACTAATCTTAAGCATCTATCTTTTAAAGACGCCTTATGTATAAGTGCAGTTCATGGCCTAATCTCAATGATGGTTATTTCACTATTTTATATGTGTATTGTCCACACTGAAAGAAGTGTTAGTGACCGATTAACTGATACATATTCAATTGATTGGAGAAAATCTAATTTATGAAATTTAAAAAGATAATCATTCCATTTTTTGTTCTATCTACAACTGCGATTGCTTCTTTTAGTAATTTATTTAATAAAGTTGATAATGTTTCTCTAGAGGTGAGCGCTACTCAGCATATATCTAATTTTGATAATTACACTTATAGTGGTGACTATTATTCAAAAATTACATCTTCATTAACTGATGGAGAAAATGGTACATTAAGAAGTACTCTTACAACATTAATTCACCCAACTACAACTCCTACTTATAGTGGTACTAGTAGTGGCACTCTTTGCGAAGTCTATCAAACTTCTGAAGAAGATCCGACAAACTCATCTAACATGATATATTTTTACACCAGAGATTCTGTTACAAAAAATAATGCCTTATCTTGGAATAAAGAACATGTCTGGCCTCAATCTTTATCAAATGGCAACTGGGGAACTCAAAAAGGTGGTGCAGGCGCTGATATACTTCACATTAGACCAACATATTATTCCACGAATACATCAAGAGGTAACAGTATATATGGAAACGTAAGTGGTACAGCTTTAACGTATAAGGGTATGACTTATGCCTATACTAGTGGTTCTTATTTTGCGCCTCTAGACGCTACTAAAGGCGATGCAGCTAGAATAATAATGTATGTTTGGACAGCCTATTTTAATCAATATAAATCTAAGCCATTATCGATAACTTCTATCTTTGATAGTTATGAAACAATGCTCAAATGGCACATTATGGATAAACCAGATGTATTAGAAGGCAATCGAAATGATGTTGCTTTAAAATCTGTTCAAAAAAATCGCAATCCATTCGTAGATCATCCTGAATATGCTTGTCATATTTTTGGTGATAAAGTTTCTGCTACTACAAAAAAATTATGTTACGAAACATATTCATCAACTATTCCAGATAATGCTGACGCTGATAGTGATAATAACAAAAACGAAGAAAAGACAAATAATCAATTTCCAACTTGGGCAATTGTAACTATTAGTGTCACTGGTTCTCTTATAATTTTAGGTACAGCTGTTACAATTACAATTTTCTTACTTAAAAGAAAAAGAAAGATAATGTAGAAACAATGAAAAATAAAAGATGCTATTTCTTTTTTAAAAGATTATTCGATATTATCTTCTCTTTTTTAGCTATTATTTGTTTGAGTCCTCTTTTTCTTATTATTTCTATTGTTCAAGTGTTCTCTAGCGGACTACCTATTTTTTATCTACATTTAAGAGTGGGGAAGAATCAAAAAATATTTAACATGGTCAAGTTTCGTTCAATGAAAAATGATTCGCGCCCTATTAATGAACAACTCAGCGCCGAACAATATCAAGAATATTTAGAAACTTATAAGGTTACAAATGACCCAAGATTAACTAAATTTGGTAATATTCTCCGTAAGTCATCACTCGATGAACTTCCTCAACTATTTAATATTTTTATCGGTCAAATGTCTTTTATTGGTCCTCGACCAGTCATCAAAGAAGAACTCGAAAAATTTGGAGACAAAAAAGATATCGTCACCAGTGTTAAACCTGGGTTAACTGGTTATTGGGCAGTCAATGGTCGAAGCGATATTACTGACTATAACGAAAGAGTTAAACTTGAAGTATATTATGTCGAGCATTGTTCACTCATTTTAGATATTAAAATTTTCTTTAAAACTATCATCGTTGTCTTTACTAGAAAAGGCGCTCAATAGATAAAATAATACAAAAATTTTGAGATTAACCACTTTAGTGGTTTTTTAATTTTTTAAAAATTTTTAGCACTTTAGTGTTGACAGTGCCAAAATGGTGTTTATAATAATGTTAGCACTCGAGAAAAGTGAGTGCCAAAAAGGAGGTCAAAAATGAATCGTCGTGATAAGGTCCTCAAACTAATTGTTGAATACTTTATTAAGAATGCTGAACCTGTTGGATCTCAAACATTAATTGATGAATATGGACTTGACTATAGTAGCGCAACTATTCGCTCAGAAATGAACGCTCTTGAACAAGATGGGCTACTTGAAAAGACACATACATCAAGTGGAAGAGTTCCTTCAAGTAAAGGTTATAGATATTATATAAAGCATTTACGCGAGAGAAGCGTCGATGAAGAATTCAAATATCGAGTCACAAATATTCTTCAAGAAAAGATTCAATCAATCGATGAGGTAATTAAACAATCTTGCGAAATACTCTCAGAAATGACTTCTTTAGCGTCCATCGTTCTTGGACCTAAGTCTAATGAAGAAAAACTTGTCAGTGTGCAAATTGTCCCAATCTCCAACAATTCCGCGACCTGTGTCTTTGTTACCTCTCAAGGTTATGTTGAAAATAAGACGTTTGTCTTTGATGAAAAACATAAAAGCGAAGACATTGAAGGTTGTGTCAAACTCCTCAATGAGAGACTTAAAGGAACTGCCATCTCTGAACTAGTTCCAAAGATGCAAGCAATTAAACCTCTCCTCTCTGAATACATCGTCGATCACGATGTCGTCTACCAAGCAATGATGGAAGCATTCATCGGATTTGCTAAAGATAGATTATCGACATATGGTCAAGGTGAACTCTTCGAACAACCTGAGTTCGCTCACGATGCAGATAAAATCAAAAAACTCCTCGAATTATTTCATTCCCCAACGGCCTTTAGAGAAGTTATCAAAGGTGAAACTCAAGAACTTGATGATGATATTGCCATTCATATTGGTGGCGAATCAGTCAACGATGAAGATGTCTCGATTGTCACTGCGAAAATATCTGTTCCAGGCCGAAAAGAAGGAAACATTGCTATTGTTGGCCCTAAACGTATGGACTATGACAAAGTAGTGTCTAATATGGAATATTTAATTAAGGAACTCGAAAAGTATTTCGATAATAATAATGTCGAAAGAAAGGAAGTAAATAAGAGTGAAAGAAAAGAAAAACAAAATCGAAAACAAACAAACTGACGAGTGTCAAAACGAAGACAGTCAAATAAAAGCAGAAGTTAACGAAATAGAAAAGTTAAAAGCCGATCTCGAACATTGGAAAAACGAATATTATCGTGCTTATGCTGATATGCAAAATCTTCGTAAATCAGTTGAAAAAGAACATAAAGAAGCTCTTAAATATCGTGTTGAAGGCTTCGTTGCAGACTTAATCCCAATTCTCGATAGTTTCCATTACGCCCTTCAAAATGACGCAAAAAATGAAGAAATGAAAAACTTCCTTGTCGGATTTCAATACATCTATCGTAATCTAGTAAGTGTTTTAGAAAACGAAGGTGTAACTGAATATTCACCTAAAGTAGGCGATTCATTCGATCCATTATATATGCAAGCTATTGAAAAAAGAGAAAGCGAGCAAAAAGACAACACAGTTCTCGAAGTTAAAGTCAAAGGCTATAAACTTCATGAACACTTAATTCGCCCTGCAATTGTTGTTGTAAGTGGTAAAGAAAATAAACAAGAAAATGTCACCCCTAAAAAGGATGCTTAATAAAGGAGAAAAAAATTATGGCAAAAGAAATTATTCTAGGTATCGACTTAGGTACCACAAACTCAGTCGTCTCATATTTACAAGCAGACGGCAAAGTCAAAGTTATTCCAAATCCAGAGGGCACTATGACGACTCCTTCCGTCGTTGCGTTTAAAGCAAGTGGTGAAGAAATTGTCGGTAATGCTGCAAAAAGACAAATCGTAACTAATCCAGACACTGTCTCATCTATTAAACGTAAAATGGGTAGTGCTGAAAAAGTTCATATTAAATGCATCAACAAAGATTTAACTCCACAAGAGATTAGCGCTAAAGTTCTTGCTTATATGAAAAAATATGCAGAAGAAAACATTGGTCACAAGGTTGAAAAAGCTGTTATCACTGTTCCAGCCTACTTCAATGATGCTCAAAGACAAGCAACTAAAGACGCTGGTCAAATCGCTGGTCTAGATGTCGTTCGTATTATCAACGAACCAACTGCTGCAGCGCTTGCTTATGGTCTTGATAAAGAAAAATCAGAAAAGATTCTTGTCTATGATCTAGGTGGTGGTACATTCGATGTTTCGATTCTAGATATTGGCGATGGAACATTTGAAGTTATTTCAACCGCTGGGGACAATAAGCTCGGTGGTGATGACTGGGATAAAGTTGTTGCAGATTGGATTCAAGCTCAAATTAAAATTGAACACGGTGTTGATATTACCGATAAGATGGCACAACAACGTTTCGTTGACGCTGCTGAAAAAGCTAAGATTGAACTTTCAAGTTCACTTGAAACTACAATCTCTCTTCCATTCATCGCTATGGGCGCTAATGGACCAATCAACTTCGAAACAACTCTCACTAGAGCTAAATTCCAAGATTTAACTAAACATTTACTTGCTCGTACAGAAGAACCTGTTAGAAGAGCGCTCGCTGATGCTAAACTTACCGCTAACGACTTAAATCAAGTCCTCCTCATCGGTGGTTCAATTCGTATGCCTGCCGTTCAAGAACTCGTTAAGAAACTCACTGGCAAGACACCAAATTTATCTGTTAACCCAGATGAAGCTGTCTCCATTGGTGCGGCTATTCAAGGTGGTGTCGTCTCTGGAGATATTAAAGATGTCGTCCTTCTCGATGTTACTCCTCTAACACTTGGTATTGAAACTCTCGGTGGAGTTATGACACCTCTTATCACTAGAAATACAACTATTCCTACTACTAAGAGTCAAACATTCTCAACCGCTGCGGATAATCAACCTGCTGTCGATATTATGGTTTATCAAGGTGAACGTCCAATCGCTAACCAAAATAAACTCTTAGGTCACTTCCAACTCACTGGTATTAGACCAGCTAGAAGAGGTGAACCACGTATTGAAGTTACATTTAATATCGATGTTAATGGTATTGTTAAAGTTACTGCTAAAGACTTAGATACTCAAAAAGAACAAGAACTCGTTATCAGTGGTAACAATGGTCTTTCTAAAGAAGAAATCGATAGAATGGTCAGAGAAGCTGAAGAAAACGCTGATGCTGATAATAAACGTAAAGAAGAAATCGAAATCAAAAATAAGGCCGAAGCTTACATTAATGACATCGATCGTTCACTTCAAGAAAAAGGTGATAGTCTTGATCCAGCTCAAAAAGAACAAGCTGAGAAGTTACGCGATGAACTTAAGACTGCTTTAACTAATAACGATGTCGAAACACTTAAGAATAAACTTGGTGAACTTGAAAGAGTTGCCGCAATGATGCAAAACGCTCAAGCAAATCCAAATCCTTCTAATTCTACTGAAGGAAACGAAACTGCTGATGATGTCGTCGACGCTGAAAGCACAGATAAAAACTAATTAAATTATATTTAACTGGTGAAGGGGCTATTTAGCCCCCTCACTTTGTTTACGAAAGGAGAAATATGGCTAAGAAAGATTATTATGAAGTCTTAGGTCTTAACAAAAGTGCTTCTAAAGATGATATTAAATCAGCGTATCGCAAACTCGCTAAAAAATATCATCCAGATGTTAATAAAGAACCGGGCGCTGAAGAAAAATTTAAAGAAATCCAAGAAGCCTACGATGTCCTTTACGATGATAAGAAACGTGAAATGTATGACCAATTCGGAATGGCTGCATTTGAACAAGGTGCCTCAACTGGTGGAGCAGGTAATCCATTTAGTGGTGGTGGTTTCTCTAGCCAAGGTTTTGGAGATATAAATCTCAACGATATATTCTCTTCTTTCTTTGGAGGAAATAGACAATCCAGGCAATCTAGTGGTCCTCAAAGGGGTGATGATTCCTTAATGAGAGTTCGCATTGGGTTTATGGATGCTATTTTAGGTAAGAAAATTAAAATACCTGTCAGTTATGATGAAACTTGCCCTCGTTGTGGTGGATCTGGGGCAAAGTCATCCAATGGTTTCCATACTTGTTCACGTTGTGGTGGAACAGGTTATGTTCGCACTCAACAAAGAACAATGTTTGGCGTAATGGAAAATCAAAGTGTCTGTCCAGATTGTAATGGAACTGGCAAAATTATTACTGATAAATGTCCAGATTGTAACGGAAAAGGTTACACTCACGTAAAACGTGATGTCGAAGTTAATGTCCCAGCGGGCATTAATGAAGGTCAACAAATCCGTCTTAAAGGTAAAGGTGGACGAGGCCGACTCGGTGGAGAAAATGGTGACCTTTATGTTGAAATGGTTGTCTCACCTCATGAATTCTTTAAACGAGATGGTAATGATATTCACATCGAAATTCCTATTTCATTTATCGATGCTTGTTTAGGTGTCACTATTGATGTCCCAACTGTCTATGGTGATGTTGAAGTTAAAGTCCCAGCGGGTACTCAACCTAACGCCCTTCTTCGACTTAAAGGCCGAGGTATTAAAGACATGCGTAAAGGCACTCCTGGAGATGAATACATTCATGTCAAAATTGAAACGCCAACTAAACTCACTAAAGAGCAAAAAGACTTGCTTGAAAAATATCGTCAAAGTGAAGCAAAGGGCGAATCACTATTTGATAAATTTAAAAAGAAATTCAAATTATAATAGACTGACCGACATTGTCGGTCTTTTCTTAACTTGTGATTTCTAAGCCAAATAAAATTAAAACAATTAACAATTAATGTTAAAATAAATCTAAGGGGTAAAAATTATGGTTAATAAATTCATGAAAATGGCTATAAATGAAGCTAGAAAAGGGATACGTGCTGGTCATGGTGGTCCTTTTGGAGCTGTCATTGTTAAAGATGGTGTCGTCGTTGGAAAAGGACATAATCAAGTCGTTAAAAATAACGATCCAACTTGTCATGGTGAAATGATGGCTATTCATAAAGCTTGTAAAACACTTGGGACATTCGACTTAAGTGGTTGTGAACTTTACACAACGGGTGAGCCTTGTCCGATGTGTTTAGCGGCTATTCTTTGGGCCAATATTGATAAAGTCTATTATGGATGTAATATTCTCGATACCGAGGAAATAGGATTTAGAGATAAAAAATTCTATGATATGAGTAAGGAAGAAAGAAACGAAATGGTTAAAGAAATTGACCGTAAAGCTTGCTTAAAATTATACGAAGAATATAAGAAAATCGAAAATAAGACAAATTATTAATTAACTTTGTTAAGAGCCGACAAAAAATCGGTTCTTTTTTCTATTTAAGTTCTCGATAATTACATTGTAAATGTTATTAAGCGTTGTTATACTTGAAGGGTAAAAATTATGGCTAAATGTAAATATTGTAATGAACTTATCTCTCGTCTTGATAAAGATGTCTGCCCTTATTGTGGAGGACTTCATCCTCTTGAAGATAGTGACAATATGACCGAAGATTTTACAAAAGCCTTCGATAGTATCGAAGTGAATGAAAATGTTGTCACACATAAGAAAATAACGACATTTCTTCTTTTTATTTTTTTTGGTATTTTTGGTGTTCCATTTTTCTATTTAGGTTATAAAAAAAGAGGATTATTTTTCTTAATATTTTCAATTATTTTTATCGGTGGATTTGGTAGTGCGATGTTCTTTTTAGTTTTTAAATCTATATTCGCCTATCTCATCTTTTATTTTGTACTTGAAGTAGCGATGATAATTTTTGGTTTGGTTTATCTACTTTCTCACGATAAAGTAGACGCGAATGGAGAATTTTTAAGGTAATGCAAAGATATTTTGCTCGTAATATTGATCAACATATTTTTCTTAACGAAGATGATGCTTTTCATCTCTTAAAAGTTATGAGAGCCCGTAAGGGTGACCGAATCGAAGTTGTCTCAGATGGTCGTCTCTTTTTAGCGGAACTTGTCTCTACAAAACCTCTTGAGATATGTATTGTTAATGAGATTAAAGAAAACAATGAACTAAGTAATGAAGTCATCTTAATATGCGCTCTTTTAAAAGGCGATAAACTTGATTATGTCGTGCAAAAAGCAACTGAACTTGGAGTGAGTGAAATTGTTTTTTCACTCACAAAAAGAACAATTGTGAAAGTGAAAAGAAACGACAAAGATTTTCGTTTTGATCGCTACCGCCGTATTGCTAAAGAAGCGAGCGAACAATCAAAAAGACTCCGCATCCCTCTTATGAATAAACTTATTAATCTAGATCGAATTAACGAAGTTAAAGCTGATATTAAACTCGTCGCTTATGAGTCTGTCAGCGGTTCTACAAAATCATTTATTGATAACCTTTCAAAAATGAAAACAGATCAAAAAATTGCTATTTTTATCGGTCCAGAAGGTGGATTTGAATCAAGTGAGATTACTTATTTAGAAGCTTATGGCTATAAATGTGTCTCGCTTGGTCGAAGAATCTTACGAGCAGAAACTGCTTCTATTAACGCTTTAAGCGTCATTTCAAATTATTTAGAGAGAACTTAATCATGAAGACTTATTATTATCTTTCTAGATATCAAAAACATCACAATTTTAAGAAAAGAGACGATTATTACTTCTTTTTAGAACATAAAAATCTCCTTTCTAATTTAGAAATATATCGCTTTTTAGATAATCCTAGTGACGAATTCGAATTAATTCGAGCTAATATTGTTATTCATTCTTTACTCAATAAAATAAAACTCGATAAAGCCATCCAATACGCTTTTGGTTCATCAAAGATGAAGACGAGTGAGGCTATTGAATATGTTTATTCACAAATGGAAGGTCTTCCTTATATTAGAGACGCTAATAAGAAGATTTATGTTCCAATTTTTACAAGAGCCATCAACATGCTTTATTATCAAGATTTTGGGAAATTGCTCCAATCTCCATACAATTCATTAATTAAACACTTCGATAGTTCTTGCATCGATTTATTCGAAACTTATAATTTTGCCCTATATGATTCGTTATTCACAAAATTTGTTAAAGTCTATCAAGATGAAGAAATAATGGTCGTTTACCATTTTGATTTCCAATCTTTATATGTCATCAATATCGAAGGTAGGCTTGATGCAAAAATTGCCTTATTTGATAAATATATGCATAAACCTATGACTAATCATATTGTTGAAAGAGTAAAACCAGTCATAGAAGCTTATAAAAATGATGATCGAGATGCATTTTATAATGCACTTATTGAAAATAATTTAGTCTCATCTCGACTCATCAATAAAATCAAAAGAAAAGAAGCGAGATTTCTGAATAAGAAACACCGAAAAATAAAATGACATTTTTAACAATTACATTAGGCTGCAAAGTTAATTCCTACGAAAGTGGTGCTATTTCGGAAATTTTTCTCATTAATGGCTCTTCGATTAATAAAGATAATCCCGATGTTTTAATTATTAATACTTGTTCCGTCACAAGTGTTGCCGATCAAAAATCGAGACAAATAATAAGAAGATATCGCAATAAATTTCCAAAATCTATCATAGTAGTCATGGGCTGCTATTCACAAAATAATAGTAAATATATTAAAGATAATTGTGGTGCAGATATCATTATTGGTACGAAATATCGTAATGAGATATTTGCTTTAGTGAAGCAATTCCAAATTGATCACCAGCCTATTGTTAAAATTGATAACAACACTCGTCAATACACCTATGAATCATTTGGAGTTAATGTCGCTCTTGAAAAAACTCGAGCCTATATAAAAATCGAAGATGGTTGTAATAACTTCTGTACGTATTGCACAATTCCTTACACTAGAGGTGTTGCTCGTTCAAGAGATAAAAATGAAATTATTAATGAAATTAAATATTTAATTAGTGAAGGTTATAAAGAATTTGTGTTAACTGGGATACACACTGCTCATTATGGTGTGGACAATAAGAATGGTTATTCTTTTTCAGATTTAGTTGAAGAAATAGTTAATATTGATGGACTATATCGCTTAAGAATTTCTTCTATAGAAGAAAGTGAAATAGATGACAAACTAATTTATTTACTTTCAAAATATGATAATATCGCTAATCACTTACATATGCCTTTACAAAGCGGTTCTTCAACTGTTTTAAAAAGAATGGGTCGAAAATATAACGTTGATGACTTTATTAAAAAGGTGGAACGAATTCGAAAGATTAGACCAGATATTTCACTAACTACAGACGTAATAGTGGGTTTCCCAGGCGAAAGCGAAGAAGAATTTCTTGAAACATATGATTTTATTAAGAAAGTTAATTTTGCTGAACTCCATGTCTTTCCTTTCTCAGCTCGAAAAGGGACAAAAGCATATGATTATATTGACCAAATTGATCCAAATACAAAATCTAAAAGAGTCTCTAAGCTAATTGAACTTTCAAATGAACTCAGTAAACAATATCGCTCAAAATTTATTGGAAAAGATTTCGAAGTTATCCTTGAAGAGAGAAATAAACTAGATCATAAATTATATGGATTCACATCTAATTATTTAAAATTAGGTGTAGATTTACCTGATGAATATATTGGAAAAATTTATAAACTTAAAGTCGACTAAATCAAAATAAGAAAGTAAAATATTGTACATTGTATGAAAAGAGATTGACTATTAATATTATTAATTTATAATTTTTAGCGGTTTATATAGGAGGAAAGTATATGGCAGTCCCATTTAGAAGAACTAGTAAAACAAGAAAAAGAATGAGAAGAACTCATTTCAAACTTTCCGTGAATGGTTTAGTTACTTGCCCAAATTGTGGTGCGACAATAAAATCTCATAACGTCTGTCCAAAATGTGGATATTATAACGGTAAGGAAGTCGTAAAAGTTAAAACACAAAAAGATAAAGAAGATAAATAAAATTTATTTATAACCTTCTAATTGCTATAATAATTTCGAGGTAAAAAATGGAAGTTAATAGAATAATTGATCACACATTACTTAAAGCTGATGCATCGGTTGAGGCTATCAATAAACTTTGCGATGAAGCTAAACAATATCATTTTGCTAGTGTATGTGTTAATCCTGGATTTGTACCTTTAGCCGCTAAAATATTAAAAGGTAGTGATGTTAAAGTTTGTACAGTTATCGGCTTCCCTCTTGGAGCAACTCTCCCTGAAAGCAAGGCCTATGAAGCTAAACTTGCAATCGAAAGGGGCGCTGATGAAATCGATATGGTCATCAATGTTTCTATGGCTAAAGAAGGTAATTACAAATATGTTGAAGACGAAATTAAACTCGTCAAAGACGCTTGTAAAAATCATTTATTAAAGGTTATTCTTGAAACCTGTCTACTTAGCGATGAACAAATCGTTAGTTGCTGCAAAGCAGCAATGAACGCTAAAGCAGATTTCGTGAAAACATCCACCGGATTCTCAAGCGGTGGTGCGACTATTCACGCTGTTAGCTTAATGAGAAAGACAGTTGGTAATTCTCTTGGTGTCAAGGCTAGTGGAGGAATCCATAATGCAGATGAAGCCAAAGCAATGATTGACGCTGGTGCCTCTCGTATCGGCGCTTCTTGTGGAGTTAACATTGTCAAAGGTTTATAATCTAATAGTTATACGTACGAAAGGAGATGAAAATATGCCAAAAACAGTTGTTCGCGAAAACGAATCATTAGACGAAGCTCTTCGTCGCTTTAAACGTCAAGTTAATAAGTCTGGCGTTCTCCAAGAAGCACGTAAAAGAGAATTCTATCTCAAACCAGGCTTAAAGCGTAAGCTAAAAAGCGAGATGGCTCGTCGTAAATCGTACTAAAATTTACAAAGATTATGAAAAATTATGGAGACTATGTCTCCATTTTTTTATTACAAAAAATTTTTTAGCCAAAAGTGAATGGTTCTTAAAATTTTACCCCCAATAAGGTAGTAGGGAAGAAAAAAGAAGGAGTGTCCTTTGAATCATTTATCAAAAAATTACAATTCATATTCTTATTCCATACCAATACACCCAAAATTCTTTTATAAAAATTATTCCTCTTCTTTCTTCTCTTATTGGAGGTAACAAAAAAAATGAACTATATATCTTATCAAGGAAATGATAATGACTGTGGCTTTGCTTCTTTAAAGATGCTTTTAGCTAATCTAAGTAAAAATAAATCGTATCTATATCTAGATAAGCCAGAAAAAAGAGAATGTTATTCATTTTCTGACCTAATCAATATCGCTAGTGAACATGGTCTATCTTTAAAAGCTTATGTAGATGATGATAAAGACCTGTCATTTATTGATAATTCGCCTGGACTAGTTAATCTTAATGACAATGTAACGTACAACAATCATCTAGTCTACGTCTATAAAATCAAACGCAATAAGGTCTATTATAATGATCCAAACATTGGCGCATGCGTGTTATCAGTTGACAAATTTAGCGAGCTTTGGGACGGAACTTATCTTGAGGTCGAAAGAAATAATATTCGTCCATTTAAAGCTCAAAGACAAAAGATAATGCCATTATCTAGAAGAATACCATCTTTTATTTTGCAAACCCTTTCTATGGTGTCTCTAGTCGTGGGATTTTTCTATGTAAAGGAGGACGAACATATCATATTGCCTTTGATTTTCATCGTTGCTTTTTCTGTTTTCGAATTAGTAGAAAATTGGTACATTATCAAAAATATTAAAAATTTTGATGATAACTATTTAAGAAGTTTTATGGAAGGGAGCGCTAGTAGTAGAAAAGAGGCTTATAAAGAATATTTAGTGTTTAAGCAACTTTACTTTACTACTCCTCGTAACGCATTAATAAATATCTTACTCATCGCCATAATCGTTACGGTTCTTATTCTCAATAATCCTCTCAATGCTTACGCTATCCTTTTCTTTTTAGTTGTCGCTATCGTTGACCAACTCATCACTAAAAAAGAAAATAGCGATCATGAATTAACAATGAATGAAAATGCTATTATAAATAGTAATGAAGATGACTATATTGATAATCTCCTCCTTTTGTGTGAAAGAGCAAATAAGAAAGTGTTTAATTTTTCAATCAAAAAGTGTTTGTACACATTCTTATTATTAGTTGCCTCTATCTTACTTATGGTCGCTTCTAATCTTATGAGTACTAATTTTATTATCTTTACCTTTGGTATTTACTATGTTTTATTCGACCAAATGTCAAAATTAATTTGTTTCGATGATGATAATTCTAAATATTTAAGAGCAAAAGCCAGATTCATGGATAACATTTTTATTTCACAAAAATAAAGTTGTGTTATAATTATGTCCCAAAAATTATGGAGCTCGATTTTGAAAATCTAGGACCTGCACAATATAGTGCATATGAAGAAATCTTTGATGACCTATTAGAGAAAACTTTCTCTCATTTATCTATTAAAGATAACTATATTGTCGATGTCGCTATTATTGATAATGAAGCAATTCATAAAATTAATAAGCAATATCGTGATGTCGATCGTCCGACTGATGTCATTAGTTTTGCTTTTTTTGACGACGAAAATGAATCACTTCTCAATAGTGGAGATCTTCCAAAACCTTTGGGACAAATCCTCATTTCGTATCAAAAAGGAGAAGAACAAGCTAAAGAATATGGCCATTCTCTAAATAGAGAAATGTCGTTTCTATTCGTCCATGGTCTCCTCCATTTACTCGGATACGATCACATAAAACAAGAAGACGAGGAAGTAATGTTTAAATTGCAGGATGAAATTTTAGGAGGAAGAAGTAATGGACAAAACTGAATTAGTTAATAAGGCGATTGAAGCACGTAAATTGTCGTATTCACCTTATTCTCATTTCTCTGTCGGGGCAGCTATACTCACTAAAAGTGGTGAAGTATTTGTGGGCGCTAATATTGAGAATTCATCTTATCCGCTTTGCATGTGTGCTGAAAGGAATGCTATTTATAATGCCTATCTTCATGGAGTTAAAAAAGAAGACATTGTTGCTTTAGCAGTTGTCGGAGATACTGATGGAGTTTGTTCACCTTGTGGTGCGTGCCGTCAAGTCATCAGTGAACTCGTCCCGACTAGCGCACATATCTACATGGCTAACCTTAAAGGACTCATTCAAGAAACGACCGTTAGACGTCTCCTTCCGTTCGCTTTTAGTGAAGATGATTTGAAATAATATGAAGACGGGTTTTGTCGCAATTGTTGGTAGAAGTAATGTCGGAAAGTCGACAATTTTAAACACCTTGCTCGAACGCAAAGTCTCGATTGTTACAGATAAAGCCCAGACGACTAGAAACGCTATCAAGGGTATATATGACGATGACGAATATCAAATTGTCTTTGTTGATACACCTGGGATTCATAAAGCCTATCACGCCTTAGGTCGTCAAATGAATAAAGAAGCGCTAAATAGCGCTAAAGATGTTGATGCAATCCTCTTAGTAGTGGATGCCTCTAAACGATTCGACAAAGGTGATGAATTCATTAATGAAGCTCTTCCAAAAGATATTCCTTTGTTTATTGTCATTAACAAAATTGATTTAGTTAGACTACCAGATGTCCTTTCTTTAAAAGAAAAATATAGCGAAGTCTATCCTAATGCAAAATTAATTGAGACGAGCGCTAAAGATAACTTTAATCTCGACACACTTTTAAGTGAAATCAAGTCCTTACTCAAAGAAAGACCTTTGTATTTCCCAAAAGATACAATCTCTGATAAAGACGCAAGTTTTTATGTCAGTGAAGTGATTAGAGAAAAAGCACTAAATATCTTAAAAGAAGAAGTCCCTCACGATTTAGCGGTTCGCACTGATGAAATCAAACACAAAAAAGAAGCCGTCTATATCCGCGCAACAGTTATTGTTGATAAAGATTCTCATAAAGGAATTGTCATCGGCAAAGGTGGAAAACGTCTTAAAGCTATCGGCATGAAGTCTAGAATTGATTTGGAAGAATATTTTTCAAAAAGAATCTTTTTAGAATTATTTGTTTCTGTCAAAGAAGATTGGCTCAATAACCCGAGATTATTAAAAGAACTTGGCTATCAATAATATGGTTGAATTTATAGGTATTGTTATCAAAACAACTCCTTTTCGAGATAATGATTTAATGGTCACAGTTATTTCTAGTGATAAAATAAGATCTTTTTTAGCTCGTGGCACTCTTAAAATTGATTCAAAGAACGCTCCAAGTGTAAATGTTTACACTAAATCAAGATTCGCTATCACTAAAGGTAAGGATGGATATTCATTAAGAACTGGCGAAGTGTTGGACTCTTTCGAGCACACTAAAGATAATCTCTTAAAACTCTCAGTAGTAGACTTTATCGGTGAATTAACAAATAAATTCATTCAAGGTGATGACGCTAATAAGATATATCCTTTTCTTGAAAAGAGTTTAGAATTACTAAATTCAAATTTTGATCCATACACAGTCGCGTTAATTTATTTTGCTAAAGTTTTAAGCATAAGTGGCTATTCTCTTGAAGTTTCTGAATTTAAAAAAAAAAAAAAAAAAAAGGCAATAG
>CAVIPP010000011.1:4988-10191 GCA_963644615.1 Oscillospiraceae bacterium | reverse complement strand
GGATTTATTTGTCAAAATTGTTTTAAGCCTATAAATGGCGAAAAATTCTCAGAGCGTAAACTCAAAATTATTCGTTACATTTTTAAAGTTGACGCTGAGAGGTTTGGTCAAGTCTCATTTTCAAAAGATGAGGTTATGGAATTAATAGAAGAACTATCTAAGTTTTGCTACGACGTAACTTCTTCTGAGATAAAATCAATTTCTTTACTAAGAAAAATTTAATAAGAAAATAAAAATATACACTTATAATAGGTTGACAAGAGCAAAGTTATTTATATAATTTTCTTGGCACATTTTACGAGGTACATACAAATATGGAAAAAAAGTTTGATAACATTGTTAATCATTTAATCACTAGCGGATTTGTCTACCAAGATTCTGAAATATATGGTGGACTCGCTAATTCATGGGATTTTGGTCCACTTGGTGTTGAATTAAAAAACAACATCAAAAAGTATTGGTGGGAAAAGTTTGTTCGTGAATCTCCAACAAATGTTGGAATCGATGCGGCAATCCTAATGAATCCAGGTGTTTGGAAAGCAACTGGACACGTCGCAACATTCAACGATCCTCTCATCGATTGTAAAGAATGTCACTCTCGAAGTAGAGCTGATAATTTAATTGAAGAACAATTTCCTGATGTCGATGTTCACGCTATGAATAACGATCAAATGATGGAATTTATTCGCACTAAAAAAGTTAAATGCCCAAAATGTGGCAAATCTAATTTTACCGACATTCGACAATTTAATATGATGTTTAAGACTCATATTGGAGTCACTGAAGATAGTGCAGCGCTCGTCTATCTTAGACCAGAGACCGCACAAGGAATGTTTGTTAACTTTAAGAATGTTCAAAGAACATCTCGTAAGAAAATTCCGTTTGGTATTTGTAATATTGGTAAATCTTTCCGTAACGAAATTACACCAGGGAACTTCATTTTCCGTGTCCGTGAATTTGAACAAATGGAAATGGAATTCTTTTGTAAACCAGATACAGATCTTGAATGGTTTGCCTATTGGAAAGATTATGCCTTAAAGTTTATTGAATCACTTGGCATATCTCAAGAAAACCTTCGATATCGTGACCATGAACCAGAAGAATTAGCCTTCTATAGCAAAGCTACGTGTGACGTTGAATACCATTTCCCATTTGGCTGGGGTGAAATTCTCGGTGTCGCCGATCGTACTGACTACGACTTAAAAAGACATATGAATGCGAGCGGTGAATCTCTAGAATACCTCGATCCAGACACAAAAGAAAAATATGTTCCATATTGTATTGAACCATCAATGGGCGTTGAACGTATCTTCTTAATGGTTGCATGCGAAGCATATGATGAAGAAGTTATTAATGATGGCGACACAAGAATAGTTATGCATTTTGCTAATAATTTAGCCCCTTACTTAGCAGCAGTTCTCCCACTCAGTAAGCAACTTAATGACGAAGCTAAAGAAATATATTCTTTAATCAATAAATATTTCTCAATTACATATGATGAAACTGGTTCAATTGGTAAACGTTATCGTCGACAAGATGCAATTGGAACACCATATTGTATAACAATTGACTTTACTACTAAGGAGGATAAGTGTGTCACTGTTAGAGACCGTGATAGCATGGAACAAATTAGAATCCCAATTGTTGAACTTAAGAAATATCTCGAAGAGAAGTTAAATAAATAGTTAAAAATTAGTAGTTTTATAGTAGTAAAGAAAGGAAAGTTCATGGCCATTGATCGTGAATTAGTTGAAGAAATTAAGTCAAGAGCGGATATTGTCGATATCATCAGTTCATATATTTCTGTGAGCAAAAAAGGTCGCAACTATTTTGCTATTTGTCCATTTCACGACGACCATAATCCATCCTTATCAATAAATAAAGAAAAAAACATTTTTAAATGTTTCGTTTGTGGGGCCTCTGGCGATGTCTTTGGATTCGTCTCTAAATACGAACACATCTCATATGAAGATGCGATTCGTAAAGTCGCCTCCATGATTAATTTTGATGATCCAAGGCTTTTTGAGAAGACATATACTCGTCATATTGATGAAAATGTTGCTACTTTATATAAATGTATAAACGAACTACAAAAATTCTATGAATATTCGCTTCTTACTAGTGAAGGAAAAATTGCTAGTGAATATTTAGAAAATAGAAATATATCAAAAGAAGAAATTGAAAAATTCTCTATTGGCTATTCTCCTAATAACCCTGAACTTGCGACAGATTATCTTCTTAAAAAAGGTTTTTCAAATAAAAATATCGAAGATATCGGTGTGGGCTATTGGAAATCTGGCAAAATATACGACAAAAATGCTGGTCGCCTCATTTTCCCAATTAAAGATGCTTCTGGACAAATTGTTGGATTTTCCGCTCGTCGACTTATTGATGATGATTCTCCAAAATATGTAAACACTCCTGAGACGAAAATATTTTCCAAAGGAAATGTGTTTTATAACATGTATAACGCTAAACAATCACTTAAGCATGATTCATATTTATATATTGTTGAAGGTTTTATGGATGTTTTTGCGCTCGATAAAATCGGAATTCATTCTGTCGTTGGACTAATGGGAACAGCCATGACTAAGACTCATGTCGAGCAACTTCGTCGGTTAAACGTTGAAATTAGACTTTGTCTAGATAATGATAATGCCGGACAAATCGCCATGATGAATATAATGTCGATGTTTGATGAAAGAGGAATTTCTTATCGACTCGTTTCAAAAGTTGATGAGAAATATAAAGACGCTGATGAGATTATTAAAAATGAAGGTGAAGAGCAATTACGTTTATATGTAAATTCACTCGTTGACCCATTTAATTTCGCTCTCAGTTTTTATGAAAACATTTCTCCTTTAGGTTCAATTGAAGATAGGAAAAAAGTTATTAGGCATTTTGCGCCGATGCTTGTGAACGCTAATTCGAAATTAGAATTTAACGATTATGTCTATAAACTCGCTAAAGTAACTCAATTCGATGCGACGGCAATTAAAGATTTCGTTAACGATTATAAGAAACATCAATTTTCTAATGAATCCACTCAAGAAATTGTCTTCACTGGAGAAAGTAATCTCAGTAAGCAAAAAGTCGCCCGTGAACTACGAAGATTATTTATGGCAGAACGACTTGTTCTCACAAATATGCTTTTCCATAAAGAAGCTGTCAAATTTTATGAGAATAATGTCAAATACTTCTATAATGAAGTATATCGACAAATCGCCAACTTCATTGTTGAATATGTCTCTAATAATGAATTTGTCGATTTAACCTCTATTATCGATTCGATTATGACCTCAAATTTAAACGATAAAGATAAAATAGTTAACGAAGTTACATCAATAGGCTTTGATGTCGATTCAACTTCTTTATACGATAAATCGGTCATGGATGATTGCTTAAAAGTAATCGATGAAGAGAGACAAAAATTATATGAAAGAACAACTCTTGAAAAAGCTCTCGAAGGTAAAAGTGCTGAAGAGCAGGCTAGATTATTAAGTGATTATATAAAACGAACTAACAAACAAAATACTGGCAAATAGTGACTTATAAAAGAAAGGAATAAGAATTATGGCAAAGAGTAAGAAAGAAGAAACTAAAAAGGTCGAAAAAGAAGTCAAAGAAGTCAAAAAGGCTAAAAAGCCAACTAAAGCAAAAGCAAAATCAAAGGATATTGTTGATGATTTAGATAGTGATGATCTCGAGACAATCGACCAAATTAAGAAAAGACTACTTAAGAAAGCAAAAGAGGAAGAAAACACTCTCGAACAATCGGAAATCGCTGATGCGACCGAAAAATACGATTTAAGCGATGAAGACATTCAAGAATTAATCAATTATTTCCAAACTAATGGAGTGCAAGTCATCAACGATGATGATGAGGCTGAACTCGATGAAATCGAATTTGATGAATCTAAAACTGCGCCTGTTGAAGACGATGATTTATTGCTCGACGACTTTGTCGATGATGACGAAATTCAAATCGATGATGATGATGTTCCTAGTGAAGCTGATTTAAATGATTTATCAAAATTTGCTGTCGGAGATGTTAAAGTTAACGACTCAGTTAAGATTTATCTTCGTGAAATTGGTAAAGTACCATTACTTTCTCCAGAAGAAGAACCTATTATTGCTAAAAAGATAGCGGAAGGCGATGAAGAAGCTCGTGAAAAATTAATTAATTCTAACCTTCGTTTAGTCATCGCTATCGCTAAGCGATATGGTGGTAGAGGAATGCCATTTTTGGATTTAATTCAAGAAGGCAATAACGGTTTAATCAAAGCTGTTGAAAAATTTGATTACACGAAAGGATTCAAATTCTCCACTTATGCGACTTGGTGGATTCGTCAAGCTATAACACGCGCTATCGCTGACCAAGCCCGTACGATTAGAATTCCAGTCCACATGGTTGAAACAATTAATAAAATTACCCGCGCCCAAAGAACTCTCGTCCAAGAGCTTGGTCGAGAACCAACCGCGGAGGAAATTTCCAAAAAACTCGATGGAGCGCTCTCTCCTGAAAGAATTCGTGAAATTCAACGTCTCAACCAAGAGCCAGTTTCTCTTGAAACTCCTATCGGTGAAGAAGACGATTCTCGACTTGGAGATTTTATCGAAGATAAGGAAGTTCTTTCACCAAACGAATATGCGACTAGATCATTACTTAGAGATGAACTTTATAGTGTTATGGAAGAACTCACTGACCGTGAAGAGCAAGTTCTTAGACTACGTTATGGACTTGATGATAATTGTCCAAGAACTCTTGAAGAAGTTGGTAAAGTTTTCCACGTAACTCGTGAACGTATCCGTCAAATTGAAGCCAAGGCTTTAAAGAAACTCGCTCATCCTTCTAGAGCAAAACGTCTCGGTGATTATAAAGATATTCGATGATTTCGAAACGACTAAAGACTATTGGTGATTTACTCGCCATTAACTCTAACGTTATCGACGTTGGAGCAGATCACGGTGAACTTGAAAGATATATATCTTCTAAAGTAAATAAAATAGTCGCTATTGAAAATAAGATTGGTCCATATCAAGTTTTGAAAAACGCGACCAAAGATTTAGATAATGTCACAACTTATTTAAGTGATGGACTTACTAAAATTGATGAATCAATCAATACAGTTGTCATCGCTGGTATGGGTGGACATCTCATCAATTTGATCTTAGAAAAATCTAAAAACAAATTAGACAATGT
>CAVIPP010000011.1:2454-4978 GCA_963644615.1 Oscillospiraceae bacterium | reverse complement strand
CTCAAATAGTTATTGACGCTCATAAAGATTATGAAATAGTGAGAAGATATATTTGTTCTCTCGGCTTTAAAATCGATAAAGAAATTCTAATCTACGAAAACAAAAAATATTATTTTGTCATCAATTTTCTAAAAGGTAATAGCGATTATAATTCACTAGAATATGAATTTGGTCGTATTCAAAATAGTGATTTGTTTACCATTTATAAAAAGAAAGAAATCGATAGACTTACTAAAATTTATTCTTTGAATAAAGATGAAAATGTTTTAGCAAAAATAGAAAGGATGAAGAAAATATGAATACCATCAAATTGTTGAGAAATTTAGCGAAAAGATTTCCTAAATCCATTAAGGAAAAAGGTGATCATGTTGGCGTAATGACTGGCAAACTAAAAGTTGAGACTAAAACAATTGCATTATGCCTTGATTTAGATGATATTTCTTACGCTGAAATTAATAGACTAGACACTAAACCTGATTTAATTCTCACTCATCATCCTTTTATCTATGGCACTAAGCATCATGTCTTTACTTATGACCTAATAAAAAAGGATTTATGCGAAAGAATCGATAAAGACGATATTCCAGTTTATTCAATGCACACAAATTTTGATTCGGGAAAAGATGGGATGAATGATGCCCTTGCTGAGGCACTAGAACTTACTGATATCAAATCTCTCGAATTTTGTAAAATGGCACGTGGAGGAAAACTTCCTCACAAAATGGAAATTCATGAATTTGCTAAATATGCGAATGAAAAATTTAATATTGAATATTCTTTATTAGTTCACGCTGGAAAAGATATCATTGAAACTGTTGCCATCATCGGTGGTGGCGGCTCTCGTAAATATGATGTCGCTTTAAAAGAAGGCTACGATATTTTTATTTCCGGTGACGCGCCTCACTATGTGAGAAGAGATGTCATTGCCAGACACTATAATTATTTAGATATGTCTCACGAAATTGAAAAAATATTCATGATTCAAATGAAAAAGATTTTGCTTGAAATAGATCCATCATTAAAAGTCTATATCATTGACCATGAAAAACTTCCTGAATTAATTAAGTGAAGTTAGAAATTTAAAAATTTCTTCAGTTATAAAATGTGGTGTGCTCGCCCCTGAGACGAGTGCAACAAAATTTAGACCCTCGAGGTCTTTTTTATTTATGTCATCCTTATTCTCAATATTGATAATTTTTGCATCTTTAAAATTATCTATCGCTACTTTATAAAGTGTCTTTGTATTGTTTGAATTTTTCCCACCAATAACGTAGATTAATTCGACATTTTTATCTAAATTTAAAAGAGCGTTTTGTCTAAGGGATGAGGCGTTACAGACACTATTAATAAAAGTTGCTCTTGGGGAATGTTCTTTTATTTTTTTAACAATATTTTGAATTTCTAAATTTGAAAATGTCGTCTGAGCAATAATGACTGGCTCAGTAGAATTAAGTTCACTTAAATTCATTCCTGTATCTATATCATATAAGTAGACTTTGTTTGATATAGATAACGCTCCAATAGCTTCAGGATGATTCTTCTTTCCAATATAAATAACTTCTTTCTTCCCATTTATAGCGTCCATTATTTTTTGATGAGTTAATTTCACAAATGGACATGTTGCGTCAAAATATTTAATGTTATTATCTATAAGATAACGTTCAATTTTATGATCGTGACCATGTGCTGATAAAATGACGATGTCATCTTGATGAATTTTATTTAGAAGTTCTTCATAAGTTTTACCATTCTCATATATTGTTTTAATCCCACATTGTTCCAGTTCTTTTAAGGCATCTAAATTATGGACAAGCATTCCTAAAATGACGACATTTTTATCGCTATTTTCCGCTTTTATTTTTTTAGATATTTCAATCGCATTATTTACTCCAAGACAATATCCATATGGTTTAACAATTTGAATTTTCATAATAAAAGTATTTTATCATGTCTAGATATTTTCGTGTATAATGTCAAAAGTAAAATTATGTCGTTTAAAGCTATCAATTTATCAATTAAAATGCTTGATTCACTATCTAGACAAGGCTATTATTCGCCAAGTGAAGTTCAATTAAAAATAATTCCTAAGGTTCTTAAAGGTGAATCTCTTTTAGTGCAATCTGCAACAGGAACTGGTAAAACTCATGCCTATTTAATACCTATCATCGATAAATTAGATTTGAATAATCAAAATGTTCAAGCAATTATAATTGCTCCAACTAGAGAACTTTCTATTCAAATATATGAATTCGCTTATCGTTTCACTAGCGAATTCCCTAAATTAAAAATCAAGTTACTTAAATCAGGAGTAGAAAAACAATCTTCAACGGATGGACTAAGTGTTCCTCCTCATATCATTATCGGCACTCCAACAAGAATTAAAGATGTCTTAAATTTAAAACCTGACTTAAAACTTAACTTTGTTAAAACTGTTGTCTTTGATGAAGCAGATATGCTTCTTAAAGAAGGTTTCTTCATCGATATTAATGAAATTACTTCTCGAATAATTAATAAACCTCAATAT
>CAVIPP010000011.1:0-2444 GCA_963644615.1 Oscillospiraceae bacterium | reverse complement strand
TAAAAATATTTCAATTGTTAATGAAGATATTTTAACTAGTAAAAATGTCAAACATTACCTAATTGATATCCGTCATCAAGATTTATATTCTTCTATCGAATGCTTTATTAACATTGTTAAACCTTATTTACTTCTTATATTTGCTTCTAAAAAAAATACTGCAAATAAGGTATATGAATATCTAGCACATAAAAAATATAAAGTCGGATTAATAACAGGCGATCTTTCAAGTAGAGAAAGAAAAAGTGTTATGAATAAACTTTATAATGAAAAAATCTATGTTTTAGTGTGCTCAGATATGCTTTCAAGAGGTCTTGATATCCCTAATGTCAGTGATGTCCTTAATGTTGATTTACCTAACAATAAAGATTTTTATTATCATCGCGCTGGAAGGACAGGAAGATTTTCTAAAGACGGTAATTGCTACACTTTCTATAATAAAGAAGAGACTAAAAAGCCATTAGAATTAATTAATGATGGCATCAATTTTACTTATTTAGCACTAAAAGATGACGAACTAAAAGAAGGTAAACCAATTCAAAAGTCTCATCCAAATAAGAAGAAAATTGATGAAGATCTTCAAAAACAAATTAATAAGATAAATGCAAAGATGAATTCTAAAAATAAAACTGTTAAACCAGGATATAAAAAGAAAAGAAAAGAAGAAATTGCTAAAGCAAAACAAAAACATCGTAGAGAATTAATTAAAAAAGATATTCGTCGTCAAAGAGTTGAACGATATAAGAAGGAAGCCAAAAACAATGAGTGAATATAAACTTTATTTAGGTAGTCACGTCTCAATGGGTGGACCAGATTATTTTCTTGGTAGTGTTTTAGAAGCAGTTTCCTATGGTTCAAACACTTTTATGTTTTATACAGGAGCGCCTCAAAATTCAATTCGAACGCCACTACAAAAATGTAAAATTGAAGAAGGCAAAAAACTTCTTCTTGAAAATGGTTTTGAATTATCAAAATTAGTCGTCCATGCGCCTTATATTCTTAATATTGCTAATAAATTAAAACCAGAACTATTTGAAATAAGTAAGAAAAATTTAATTAACGAACTTCGACGAACTGAAGCTTTTGGTGCCTCACTACTTGTCCTCCATCCTGGCGCACATGTCGGTCAAGGTAATATAGTTGGACTAGACAATATTGTTGAAGCTCTCGATGAAGTTTTCTCTATTGATTCCACAAATGTTAAAATCGCTCTTGAAACTATGGCGGGCAAGGGTAGTGAACTCGGTGCGACTTTCGATGAACTTAATTACATTATTTCTCACTCAAAATATCCTGCTCGTTTAGGTGTTTGTTTTGACACTTGTCACGTCTCTGATGAAGGACTTGATATCTCAAAATTTGATGAAATACTTGATTTGTTCGATAAAAAAATAGGCATTGATAAAATTCTTTGTGTGCATATTAATGACTCAAAAAATCCTATTGGTAGCCATAAAGATAGACATGAAAATATCGGTTATGGCACGATTGGCTTTGATGCACTTTATCATGTCGTAACTCATATAAAATTAAACGCTATTCCAAAGATTCTTGAAACTCCTTATTATGAAGGCAAACCTACATATAAAACTGAAATTAAAATGCTAAGAAGCGGGAAATACATTTCTTCTTGGCGAGATAATTTATAATTTAAGAATTTCTTCTTTTAAAGAAGCAAGTATATCTTTTTCATCAACTCGTTTGATGATTTTTTCACCTTTAAAGATAACGTAGCAATCTTTTCCACCTGCGCAGCCAAGATCTGCTCTTTTAGCTTCGCCTGGACCATTAACTATACAACCCATGATAGCGATTGTTTTATTTATTTTGTTTTCTTCTAAAAATGAAAGAACTTGTTTCGCTAGTGGAACTAAATCAACTTCAGTTCTTCCACATGTTGGACAAGAAATTAAAGTAGGGTAGTCATTTCTAATTTTTAAGTCTTTAAGTAATCTTCGACACGCTTTAATTTCTTCAAGAGGATCATCACTAAGTGAAATTCTAATTGTGTCACCAATTCCTTTAAGTAATATCGGAGATAGGCCAGCGACACTTCGAACTAGACCAATATCTTTTGGACCAGCTTCGGTAATTCCAACGTGAAGAGGATAAATAAAGGTGTGACTCGCTAGAGTGTAGGCTTCAATAGTTTCGAGTACATCACTACCTTTAAGAGATATAACAATGTCAAAGAAGTCTAAATCTTCTAAGATTTTAACCATTCTTTTTGCGGATTCTACTAGTTCATATGCGTTAACCTTATTCACTGAATCATTGATTGATTTATCAATTGAACCAGAGTTAACTCCAATACGAATTGGAACATGTTTTTCTTTACATTTATCGACAACTTTTTTGACGTTTTCAATACTTCCAATATTGCCGGGATTAATTCTAATTGCGTCCACTCCATTATCGATAGATAATAATGCAAGCTTATAATC
>CAVIPP010000010.1:25885-27083 GCA_963644615.1 Oscillospiraceae bacterium | reverse complement strand
AGTGAATATCAGCTCATCGAAAATACAGCTAAATCTGTCGCTGAATTATTTGATTATAAAGAAATTAGAACACCTATAATTGAGCACACTCCACTATTTTTAAGAAGTGTCGGAGAAAGCAGTGACATCGTCTCAAAAGAAATGTACACCTTTTTAGATAAAGGGAGTAGAAGTATTACTTTACGACCAGAGATGACTGCCGGTGTTCTTCGTAGTGTGGTTACTAATAAGTTATACGCTACAAACGATTTGCCACTTAAATTATATTATCTAGGTCCTTGCTTCCGCTATGAAAGACCTCAAGCTGGAAGATATCGTCAATTCCATCAATTTGGCGTTGAAGTTATCGGTGCAAATAATTATCACCTCGATAGTGAAGTAATAATTTTAGGACAAAGAATTTTACTCTCTAACGGACTAGAAAATGTTGAAGTAAAAATTAATTCACTTGGCGATGAAGAATCTCGAAAAGCATATCGAAGTGCTTTAAAAGAATATTTCAAAGATAAAATCGATAATATGTGTATAGACTGCAAACGTCGATATGAAATTAATCCTTTAAGAATACTTGATTGTAAAGTCGAAGAAGATATCAAAATTGTTAAATCCGCTCCAAAGATGTCAGATTTTCTCACTCCGAGCGCAAAAGCGAATTTAAACAATATAATTGCAGATTTAAATGAAGTTGGTATATCAGTAACTCTCGATGAAAATCTTGTTCGCGGATTAGATTATTACACTGGTGTGGTCTTTGAATATCATGTGAAAGATGAAAATCTTATCGATATTGGCGCCATCGGAGGTGGAGGTCATTACGCAAATCTAGTTAAAGAAATAGGTGGCCCTGATCTAGAAGGTGTTGGAATGAGTATTGGAATTGAAAGACTCCACTATGTCATTAATAATTTAGTTAAAGATAAACCATTCAAAAAAGGTCTAGATGTCTATTTAATGGGCACTAATGAATATATTATCGAGCGAAATGTTGCTTTCGCCGACGAACTTAGAAGTAATGGATTTGCCACTGCAATGAATTATGAAGTTCGCTCCCTAAAATCATTATTTAAGTGCGCTAATAAAGCTAATGCTAAATTCGCCATTGTTATCGGTGAAGATGAAATAGCTAAAAATACAATCACTGTTAAAAATATGATGAACGAGGAACAAACTAGTGTAAATAGAGATAATTGTATAACGA
>CAVIPP010000010.1:19657-25836 GCA_963644615.1 Oscillospiraceae bacterium | reverse complement strand
ATATGCTCAATGAATATATGGAAACTTATTTTGAAAAATATATAAAATCAAACAAAAATAATGATGAAGGTGAATAAAATGAAAAGAACTTGTTATTGTGGAGAATTATCTCTTAAAGATGAAAATAAAGAAGTGACTCTATGTGGATGGGTTGCTAAAAAAAGAAATTTAGGTAGTCTTTTATTTATTGATTTAAGAGATAAAACCGGAATTGTTCAAATTACTTTTTTAGATGGAAGTATCGCTCCTGAAATAAAAAATGAATATGTTATTTCAGTTAAAGGATGTGTCCACAAAAAAGAAGTTGCGAATAAAAATTTAAAAACAGGCGAAATTGAAGTAATCGCTGAGAAAATTGAAGTTCTTAGCAAAGCTAAAACTACTCCACTTATAATCGCTAACGAAACTGATGCTTTAGAAGATGTTAGATTAAAATATCGATATTTAGATTTAAGAAGGCCATGTTTACAAGAAAATCTCGCTAAAAGAGCAATGATAGTTAAAATCGCTCACCAATATTTTGACGAGAATGGATTTATGGAAGTTGAAACTCCTTGTTTAATTCTTTCCACTCCTGAAGGCGCTAGAGACTACATCGTCCCAAGTCGAATTAGTCATGGCTCATTTTACGCTCTCCCTCAATCACCTCAATTATTTAAACAACTGCTTATGATCGCGGGTTTTGATAGGTATTATCAAATTGCGCGTTGTTTTAGAGATGAAGACCTTCGACAAGATAGACAACCAGAATTCACTCAAATTGATTTAGAGATGTCATTTTTAGATCAAGATGAAATTCTCACCATCATGGAAGGTTATCTAAAGAAAGTTTTTAAAGAAGTAATCAATGTCGATATATCTACTCCATTAAGAAGAATGGATTATTCAACTGCTGTTGATGTCTATGGTAGTGATAAGCCAGATACTCGCTATGAACTTCATTTAATTGAAGTGAGCGATATTCTTCATCAAATAGATTTTGCTCCATTTAAAAATAGTCAAACAATAAAAGCACTTTTAATACCAGGCAAAGCAAACGAAACGAGTCGAAAAGTTATCGATTCACTTAATTTAGAAGCCAAAAAATTCTCATTAAATGGTTTTGGAGTGTTTAAATTTATCAATAATACCCTTGAAGGTTCATTAACTAAATTTTTAAGTGAAGAAGTTAAAGAAAATTTAATCAAAACAATAAATCCAAGTGAAGGAGATCTAATCTTAGTCGGTGCTTCTAATCACGATAAGTGTTGTTTTGCAATGGGTGCTTTACGTAGTAAATACGCGAAAGAATTAGGATACATCAAAGAAGGTACTTACGATTTACTTTGGGTCGTTAACTTCCCATTATTTGAGAAAAAAGATGATGGTAGCTACGCTGCACTTCATCATCCATTTACTCGTCCAACACCAGAAACTGCTCAATATTTATACACTGA
The DNA here is from genome assembly GCA_963644615.1 of Oscillospiraceae bacterium. Classification (GTDB taxonomy): domain Bacteria; phylum Bacillota_I; class Bacilli_A; order RFN20; family CAG-826; genus Fiminaster. The sequence continues at coordinate 24,400 of CAVIPP010000010.1, read as the reverse complement.
TCCAAGTAAAGTTCTTTCAGCGGCTTATGATATTGTCATTAATGGATATGAAGCCGGCGGTGGTTCGCTTCGAATCTATGATGAAGACATGCAAAAACAAGTCTTCAACATTTTAGGATTTACGAATGAAGATATTAAACGTAAATTCGGTTATTTTGTTGACGCCTTAGATTATGGAACCCCTCCTCATGGTGGAATTGCTTTTGGTCTTGAAAGATTATCAATGATTATTTGTGGAACTGATAACATTAGAGATGTCATCGCCTTCCCTAAAAATTTAAAAGCCGTCTGTCCAATGAGTAACGCTCCTCAAAGAGTGGATGAACAACAATTAATAGACCTTGGAATTAAAATAGATGAATAAAGGAGAAAGTTATGGATCAAAAACAACTCGATGATTTATCAATTGCGACAATTCGTTCACTATGTATTGATGAAATCAATAAGGCTAATAGCGGTCATCCAGGTATGGCACTAGGAAGCGCTCCGATTTTATATACATTATATTCGCGTTATCTAGTTGCTAATCCTTTTGATACAAACTTTTTTAATCGTGACCGTTTTGTTCTTTCCAGTGGTCATGCTTCCGCTTTACTTTATGCATTACTTCATGTCAGTGGATTTCCATTAACAATCGATGATTTAAAAAGTTTTAGACAATTAAATAGCCTCACTCCTGGTCACCCAGAATATGGACACACTCCTGGAGTAGATGCGACAAGTGGACCACTAGGACAAGGAATCGCTCAAGCCGTAGGTATAGCAATGGCTGAAAGAGCCGTCCAAGGACAATATAAAGATGGTGGAATACTATGTAATCACTATACATATTGTCTATGTGGAGATGGATGTCTTCAAGAAGGTTTATCGCAAGAAGCCATCTCTTTAGCGGGTCATCAAAAATTAAATAAATTAATTCTCTTTTACGATTCAAATAATGTAACTTTAGACGGAGGAATCGATTTATCTTTCTCTGAAGATGTTAAGAAAAGATTTTTAGCTAGTGAATGGAATGTTATTAATGTTGATGACGGAAATGATGTTGAAGCAATTTCAAAGTCAATTAAAAAAGCACGAAAGAGTCTAGACAAACCAACATTAATAATCGTAAAAACTATCATTGGCTTTGGTAGTGAAAAACAAGGTACAAATAAAGTTCATGGTAGTCCATTAGGAAGTGAAGATGGTAAAAAAGCTAAACTCAGTTATGGATTTGATCATGAAGATTTTTATGTTCCAGCAGAAGTTTATCAAAATTTCCAAGATACATTTATTAAGCGCGGTTTAAAAATGTATCGAAAATATAAAAGAAATCTAAAAATATATAAGAAGAATAATCCTCATGAATACGACGTATTTATAAAAGCTATTAAAGGCGATACAAAATCATTTGCGTTCACAAGTGAACCTCTTTTTGAAATAACTAACAAAGACTCATCTCGTCTCAGTAGTGGAAAAATACTCAACCAATTGCATCGTGAAATTCCGTTTTTAATTGGTGGAAGCGCAGATGTCGCGGGAAGTGTCATGACTAAAATTGATGGAGGCATTAATTTTTCAAAAGAACATCCCGAAGGTAGAAACATCAATTTCGGTATTCGTGAATTTATGATGGCAAGTGCACAAAACGGCATGCTTCTTCACGAGGGATTAAAAACTTATATTGGTAGTTTCCTTGTCTTTTCCGATTATATGAAAAGTGCCATTAGAATGTCGGCCTTATCAAATCTACCTGCTATTTATCTATTTTCACATGATAGTGTCGCTTTAGGCGAAGATGGTCCAACCCATCAACCAATTGAACACTTAGCGATGCTTAGAAGCATTCCTGGTGTCAATGTCATTAGACCATGCGACGCTAGAGAAACTTATGCTTCTTGGAAGATTGCTCTTGAATCAAAACACACTCCAACTTGTCTAATTTTATCAAGACAAAATCTACCTTTACTAGATTCAAAATTCGACGAAGTTAGTAAAGGTGCTTATACAATAAGCAAAGAAGAAGGCAAATTAGATGCAATTATTATCGCAACTGGTAGTGAGGTTTCTTTAGCAATTGAAGCTCAAAAATTATTAAAAGAGAATAATATAAATGTGAGAGTTGTCTCAATGCCATCAACTTATCTATTTGATCAACAATCAAGTGAATATAAGCATAAAGTTCTTCCATTAACTAAAGATAAAATTTTCGCGGTTGAAATGTTATCTTCATTTGGATGGTATAAGTACGCTGATACAGTGATGTCGATTGATACATTTGGTAAGAGTGCACCAAGTAAAGATGTCATTACTAATTTTGATTTTAATGCAAATCATTTATTTGCTTTAGTAGTTTCTAAACTTAATTAAGGAGAATCTTATGACAGATTATATCAATATCGAAAATTATTCAAAAAATGGAAAGTTAGCCATTTCTAGACAAATATTTGAAAAAATAGCGACAGATGCCACAAATAATGTTAATGGCGCTAAAGTAAAATCCAAAAATAATTCCAAAAAAGGAGTCCGTTTTGATTTATATAAGCCAATTAAGATTGCTTTTAAAAAGAATGGCCAAGTCGATATAAATATCGATATCACCCTTTTAAAAGGCGCAAACGCAAGCGACGTCTCATTAAAGATACAAGAAGAAGTCTCAAATAGTTTGCTCGCTTATACTGAAAGTGTTCCTTTTTGCATCAATATTAATGTTGCTGAGGTTAAATAATGAAGAAAAAGACCAAAAGAGTCATACCTTATAGTGTTGCCCATAATAAAAGTGTCAATTTATATAAAAAGACGTCGACATTTTTACTTTGGGCGGGTGTTTTAAATTTATTTAGCTCAATAATAGGTGTTATTCAGATGGTATCAAAATCTTTTTTGGTTACAAATGGAAATACATACAATTGGCCAAAAAGTGGCTTTGCTCTCTCTTTTAGTCTTCAAATTTATCTAAATAGTCTTTTAATTAAAAATGTAAATATCGTCGGAGCGTACTTATTAATTATTCTAATTGCGCTTATATTAGGCGCGACATTCGCCCTATTAGGCATATTCTCTTCAAAAGGTAAATTTATTTATCTTATTGTTGGTAGTGTTATCTATTTACTCGATTTTGTCGCTATGTTTTTTGTTTATAACTTTACTGATGTAGTTATGGTCTGGACAAATTATGCCTTCACATTAGCCGGCCATGTGGTTATATTAATAGCCAGCGTCATTGCTATTGCAATGTTTTTTAGTGTCATTGAAATAGAAAAGAAATATAAAGGCAAAATCGATTTTAGTGAAAAAGAAGTAGAAGAAGTTGAGGAAATCGCACATGGAGAATAATTTAAGTCGAAATAAACAGCAAGAATTAATAATGATTAGCATTTATGACGCTCTTATATATATCACTAACGATATGACTTTTTCACTTGAAGAAATTCTTAAAGGTGTCTATCAATGTGAATATGATGATATTCCTCTTTTTTCAAAAGAGGTAATCATAAAATCACTTTCAAAATATAATGAGATAGTGCCGATTTTTCAAGCAAATATGCCTAAATGGAAATTTGATCGAATAAACAATATCACCAAAGCGTTATTACTTATGTCGTACACTCAAAATAAATTAATTGAAGAAAAAGTAGATAAAAAAGTAGTCATTGATGTCAGCGTTAGATTAGCAAAAAAATATCTTGAAAACACTGACTATAAATTTGTTAACGCCATTTTAGATAATACATTATGAATGAAATATATTCAGTTTCATCACTAAATACATATATCAAATCTAAATTTGATAATGATTTTGCGCTTAAAGGAATAAGACTCAAAGGAGAAATATCCAATTTTAAGTCTTATCCAAGTGGTCATATATATTTCTCTCTTAAAGACGAAAATAGCCAAATAAAAGCTGTGATGTTTTCGGAATTTACTCGTTTTCTACCAGCAAACACAAAAGATGGAGACGAAGTAGTTGCTTTAGGTTATGTTAGTGTCTATCCCTCTCGTGGAGAATATCAATTTTACGCCCAAGCTATCGAGCTTAGTGGATTAGGCTCTGAATTATTAAAATTTGAAGAACTCAAAAAGAAATTGTTTTTAGAAGGACTTTTTGATGAATCAAAAAAGAAACAAATAAACATTTTCCCAAAAGCAATTGGAGTTATAAGCGCTCAAAATAGTGCAGCCTTTAGTGATATTAAAAAGAATCTCTTAAGAAGATACCCTCTAGTAAACATCATTCTTTTTGCTAGCCAAGTCCAAGGTAGTGATGCTCCAAAACAACTCTTAAAAGCTCTAAAAGAGGCTGAAAATAGTGTAGTTGACACTATTATCATCGGTCGAGGTGGTGGAAGTAACGAAGATTTAAGTGCCTTTAATGATGAATCGCTCGTTAGAGAAGCCGCAAAATGTGAAATTCCTATTATATCCGCTGTCGGACACGAAATAGACTATACGCTCATCGACTATGTCGCCGATAAAAGAGCCTCAACTCCTACCGGTGCTGCTGAACTTGCTGTCGTTGATAAGCGTGAAATATATCAGCGATTAGATCAATATAGCGATGAACTCGATACAAAAATAAATAATATAATTAGAAACTATAAACTCAAATTAGAGGCAATTGCTTCACGAGGAATATTTTCTTCACCAAAAAATATTTATTCTGAGAAAATTGAAAAATTAAACACAATTAATCAAAAAATTGATTTATTAATCAATCATCAAATTGAGATATATAATAAAAATATATTAAACAAAAAGAAAGAG
>CAVIPP010000010.1:0-19647 GCA_963644615.1 Oscillospiraceae bacterium | reverse complement strand
ATTCTCTAATGACTACTCAAGAAGGGAAAATTATTAAAAGCGTTAAAAATGTTAAGCTTGATCAGGTTGTAAAATTATCTATGAGTGATGGAACTCTCACATCTAAAATTATAAATAAGGAGTTAACGACAAATGACAAAAACTGAATTAAACTTTGAAGGCTCACTTAAAAAATTAGAAGAGATTACTTCTAGACTCGAAAATGAAACTCTTCCATTAGAAGAAACTCTTAAACTTTATGAAGAAGGAAAGAGACTAATTAAGTCACTTGAAACTACTTTAAAAGAAGCAGAGAAGAAAGTTGAAGAGTTACAAAAATAATTACTTCGTAATTAATAATTTATGATTAGTAAAGAATTAGTAATTTTATAGTACATATGAAACAAGTCAAAAATATTGTTAAGGATATGAATTTGGATGAGATTAAAGACCCATCATTTTTAAAAACCTTAAATTACCAAGAACTCGATACACTCGCTCATAAAATTCGTAATGAAATTATCGATGTCACTTCAAAAAATGGAGGACATCTTTCAAGTAATTTAGGAGTAGTTGAAGCTACAATAGCACTCCACAGAGTCTTTGATTTTACTAAAGATAAAATTATCTTTGATGTCGGCCATCAATGTTACACTCATAAAATATTAACTGGTCGTTCTTTAAAAGGTCTTCGCACTAAAAAGGGGCCAAGTGGTTTCCAAAAGATGTCTGAATCTAGTTATGATCATTTTGAATGTGGACATTCTTCAACTTCAATAAGCGCCGCGAATGGGATGGCAATTGCGCGAGACTTAAACAAAGAAAAATACGATGTTATCGCATTTATCGGTGATGGTTCAATCGCCAGCGGACTCGCTTTTGAAGGCTTAAATAACATTGCTCATAGCAATCATAAAGTGATCATTGTTCTCAACGATAATGAGATGTCTATTTCTCGTCCTGTTGGAGGACTTGGTAAAGCATTCGCTAATATCTCCCTCAACAAAAAATATAACGAGATGAAAAATAAATATGTTTTATCGACTGCCAAAACTCACATCGGTCGATTTTTCTATAAGATAACTAGATACATCAAAAAGAAAATTAAAACGATGCTTATCCCACCAACAATGTTTGATACACTTGGATTAACATTTATTGGTCCAATCGATGGACACAATATCAAAGAAATGGAAAAAGCTTTTAAAAAAGCTCAAAACATCGATAAAAGTGTCGTCATCGATATTTGCACAATTAAAGGTAGAGGCTATGCCTACGCTGAAGCAGATCAAATAGGCTATTGGCATGGCGTCTCTCCTTATGATATTAAAACTGGAAAACCACTCTACGAGCATAAAGACTATATATCTTGGTCACATCTAATGAGCGACATTACTCTAAACGAGATGAAGCTTAACGATAAAATCGTTTTAGTTTCCCCGGCAACTCAAAAGGGCAGTGGACTAGACGAGATATTTGAGAAGTTCCCAAAAAGATGTTTCGATGTCGGCATCAGTGAAGAACATGCAGCGACGATGGCAAGCGCTCTTTCTCTATGTGGTTACCATCCAGTTATCTCGATATATTCGACATTTATGCAAAGAGCCTACGATGAAATTTCTCACGATGATGCTAGATTAAACGCTAACGTGACATTTTTAGTTGATCGTAGTGGATTAGTTGGTCCAGATGGAGACACTCATCAAGGAATATATGATGCAGCGATATTTTCCAATACTCCTAACATTGTTATATCGATGCCAAATAACAAATCAATCGCCATTAATCTATTCAAAGAATCACTCAATAATCACGGTCCATTTTTTATCCGCTATCCGAGAGATTTTCTTAAGAAAGAAGCAGATAATAAAGAGTGCGATTTAGCCTTTGGAAAATGGATTAAAGAAAAGACGAGCGAGTCAAAAGTTTGTCTCATTGGAGTTGGTCCATTATTAAATGAACTTATTGATTTAATCAATAGAGAAAATATTGACATTAACATCTTTAATGCCGTCTATATTAACCCAGTTGATAAAGAGGCTTTGGATTCGATATTATCCTTAGATAAAATAGTCATCTATGACCCATATTCAACGATGGGTGGACTATCTGACAATGTCATTAATTACCTAGTAGAAAATAAGTTTAAGGGCGAAGTTATCACAAAATGTATTCCAAATGTATTTGTAAAACATATGTCAATTAGTGAACAACTAGAACAATTTGGATTATTACCAAGTCAAGTCATTGATGTCTTGAGATAAAAAGTATTACTTTTTATTTTGAAAATTTAGTTAACATAATAATTGCAATATATAGAATTATTCTATATCATAAATTTATGGCAAAGATTATTCTTCATGTTGATTTAAATGCTTTTTTTGTTAGATGCGAAGAAATCAAAAATCCATCACTAGAAAATAAAGCAGTCATCATCGGTCACGCTGGGCGAAGCGGAATAGTTTCAACTTGTTCATATAAAGCTCGTGAATATGGAGTTTGTAGCGGTCAACCTACATTCATCGCTTTAACAAAATGTCCAAACGCTATTCTTATTGATGGCGACTATCATTATTATGAAGAAATGTCTCAAAAATTTTTTGAGTTTTTAAAAAAATATACTACCAAAATTGAACCAGCTAGTATCGATGAAGGCTATATCGATTTAACTGATTATTTAAAAAATAAGGCTGAACCAATCAAAGAAATCAAAAAATTACAAAACGATTTATATATTAAGACTGGCCTAAAATGTTCAATCGGAGTAGCCCCAACTAAGTTTTTAGCCAAAATGGCTAGCGACATGAAAAAACCGATGGGAATCACATTACTCAGAAGAAAAGATATTGAAAATAAATTGTACCCATTAAGTATCGATAAATTTTATGGAATTGGTAAAAAGACGACACCGATACTAAAAAATATGAACATAAACACAATTGGTGATTTAGCTAACTTAGTTAATAAAGACGAATCTCTTAAATCAGTGTTTGGAAAAACTTATTACATCATTAAAGATTGGGTGAATGGAAAAGGTAGTGACGAAGTAATCTCAACTCCTTTTGATCCAAAATCAATCGGAAATAGTAAGACACTTATGGAAGACACTAATGACATTGATGTAATCAAAATTACTTTAAAAGGGCTATGTAAAGAAGTCAGTGATCGCGCGAAAAGAATCGATAAAATATCATCAAACATTCAAATAGTTCTCAAAGAAGCAGAGATGAAAAACAATTCGTTTAAATCGATTACTCGTTCAATTAGCATCGATACACCAACAAACGACTTTGAAACAATTTATAAATATGCATACGCCTTACTTGAAAAAAATCTAATTGAAACCAAAATTAGACTCATTGGTGTCAGTCTACTTAATCTCATCGATAAAGGTGAAGAGAGTGTGCAATTATCACTTTTTGATAATTATGAGGACCTCAAAGAAGAATACGCGACTAAACTACTCATTAATGAACTCAACCGTAAAATGAAAAAAGATGTCTTTAAGACCGCTCGAGAAAATCTAGTGGAGAAGAAATATGGAATTAAGTAAAGCTGAAGAAGAATATTTCAAATACCTCAGAGTAGAAAAAGGTGTCTCAAACGAAACGCTTAAATCTTATTATTATGATTTAAAGCAATTTTTCAATATTATGAATAAGAAAGACACTGATGACTTATTGCCAAGTGATATTCTCGATTTTGTTAGACTTCAATCAAAGTCTATGAAGAGGTCAGTCTCAACAATTGTTAGAAGACTTTCGACGACTAAAAATTTCTATCTCTTCCTTGAAAGTGAAGGTCTCGTAAGTGGAGGTCTAACTCAAATTGAGTCACCTCGTCTAACTAAAAAACTCCCAAGAGTGTTATCTGTTGAGGAAGTTGAAGACTTATTGAACGCTCCTGATATAAATAAAAAAGATGGTCTAAGAGACAAAGCCATGATGGAACTTATGTATTCTAGTGGACTACGTGTCAGTGAATTATTGTCGTTAAAATTAAAAGACATCAATTTTGAAAGAGGAACTATCAGAGTCATCGGCAAAGGAAATAAGGAGAGAATTGTTCCCGTCGGTGAAGTTGCTCTCGAATATGTAAGTAAATACATTTTAACTGTCAGAAAGAAAAATAAAGGAAGAAATTCTCCATATTTATTTTTAAATAAAAATGGTACATATTTATCACGAGTCTATTTCTTTAAGCAAATAAAAAAATATGCTTTAGAAGCTAACATTACAAAAGAAGTATCTCCTCACACATTGAGGCACTGTTTCGCCACTCATATGCTTGAAAATGGAGCGGAACTTCGTGCCATTCAAGAAATGCTAGGTCACACAAATATTGCCACGACTGAAATATATACAAATATTTCCACTAAACGAATACTTAATGCTTATGATTTGTATAACAAACGAAAATAGAATAAAATGATTTTGCTATAAAGCAAATTCCATCAACAAAAAATTGAAAGGAGAATCCTAATTTAGGGTTAACAAATAAAAATGAAATTTAAAAGAATATTCGTCATTGTCATCGATAGTGTCGGTATCGGCGAAGAACCTGATGCTGATAAATTTGGTGATGTCGGTACAAATACACTTGTCCATACTTCTATGTGCTGTCATGGACTAAATATCCCAGTCATGAATTCGCTTGGATTATATGATCTTGATCATAACATCTTAGGAACATCAAGAGTGGATCATCCTCATTCATATTGCCTTCGACTTAGAGAAAAAAGCGCTGGCAAGGATACGATGACTGGTCACTGGGAAATGATGGGTATATATACCACTAAACCATTCCAAACATTTACAGACACTGGTTTTCCTGACTCTTTAATCAAAGAACTTGAAACAAAAACAGGTCACAAAATAATTGGAAATTACGCCTCTAGTGGAACTGAAATTCTAAAAGTTCTTGGTGAAGAACAAAAACGTGACAATTCCCTCATCGTCTATACCTCCGCGGATAGTGTGCTTCAAATCGCTGCGCACGAAGAGACAACTGGTGTCCCTGAACTATATCGATGCTGTGAAATTGCTCGTGAAATTTGTCTAAGACCAGAATATTTAGTCGGTCGAGTCATCGCTCGTCCATTCGTGGGTGAAGATAAGAATTCTTTTAAAAGAACACCGAATAGACACGATTTGGCAATGTCTCCAACTGGAATAACCGCATTGGACATACTTAAAGACAATAATTACATGGTTTCTTGTATCGGTAAAATCGGTGATATTTTCAATATGGTTGGAGTTGTTAAAACTCAAAAAACAATCTCAAATGTCGATGGAATGAATAAAACAATTGAAGAAGCTAAAAATCACGATTTCACTGGTCTATGTTATGTCAATTTAGTGGAATTTGATAGTGAATATGGGCATCGTCGTAATCCTCTTGGTTATGGAAAATGTCTCGAAGAATTCGATACAAAACTTGGAGAACTACTCAAAGTAGTTAAAGACGACGACTTAGTGATGGTCACTGCTGATCACGGAAACGATCCAACTTGGAAAGGGAGCGATCACACTCGAGAAAAAGTGCCTCTTTTATGCTATAGTAAACAATATAAAAATGGTCATGCCTTACCTGAAGAAGATACATTCGCCGTCATCGGGGATACGATATTAACTAACTTTGGATTAACTAAAGATAAAACAATGATTGGTCACACTATTAAGGAGCTTTTAAATGATTAAAAAATTATCAATTTTACTTTCGAGTATCACTTTACTTTCATCATGTGGAAACGCAAATAATGCCAGAGATATCAAATGGGTTTCACCTTTAGGTGCCCCTTCAGTTGCCTTCTACACGGAAGGAAAGAATTCAAACTGGGTTTCTGAGTCCGCCTCACTTTTGCCTGCGGAACTCCAAGGCAATTTCTATGATGCTGTCATCTTCGATTCTATTACTGGTTTAGCTAGTATTAAACTCAATAATTCTGATTTTGCTTTAGCAAGGGTTCTAACTGGAGGTAACTTCTATCTAGTTGGAATCAATAAAGCAGGCTATCCAACAAGTGAAGATAGAATCGTCGCTTTCCAAAAAGACAAAGTCCCAGACAAAGTATTTAAGAAAGTCGCGACTGAAAAATGGAATATTGACACAAATAATGTTGAATACGTTTCAGGAGACGTCTCATCGACAGCAGCAGTCCTTAAAACGGGAAAATATCAAAACAATGATGTCGACTATGTCTTGACCGCTGAACCTGTCTATACAAGTTCAAAGAATGCTGCCTCTGAAGCAGGAATTACCTTAAATGAGATATGTTCACTAAAAAGTGAATGGAAAGACTTAACAGGACAAAACGCAATTATTCAAGCAGGAGTGTTTGTTCGTAAATCAGTCATAGACGAAAAGAAAGAAAAATTTAATGAATGGTTTGCATCACTAGACGAAAGAGTCGAACATATCATTAATAATGATTCAGTTGTAGTAGACTCACTTAATGCTTATGGTGAGGCTGAAAATCAAAAGAATCGCTTCGGAGTTGCCTCAACTATTATAAGTGCCGTGCAAAATAACGCTCAAAATAGATTAGGATTTGTTAGCAAAGAAGATAACGCTAATTTAAGTGTCAATGCATTTTTAACTTCACTAGGTGAAAATACCTATGAAGATTCATATTTCGTAAATTTTAATTAATTAAGATGAGTAAACTCTGGCAAAAACATAAAATCTTAATCTTTACAATATTAGGAATAGCCGGGGTTTTTCTTTTGTGGTTTATAATTGCTAAAGCAATAAATACAAGTTTGTTTCCTGGTCCAGTTGAAACATTTGAATATTTGTTTAGTTTGTTAGGTCTATCTAAGACTTATGAAGCGGTATTTTCAACGATTTTAAGCCTCTTAATTTCTCTTGCTATATCTTTACTGCTTGGACTACTTTTCGGGGTATTAGGGGGCGTTTTTGATGGATTTAGAGCATTTTTCCGACCATTCATAACCCTCTTAAAAACACTTCCAACCGCTGCTGTGATATTTGTCCTAGTGGTGTTATTTAAGCCTAATTATGCCTCAGTAATTGTATCAACTTTGATCACGTTCCCAATCATATATGAAGCAGTGGTAACTGGCTTTACTTCAATCGATAAAGATATCATTAATTCAACTAAAGTTGATGGTGCGTCAACTTTCACTGAAATATTTAAAATTTATTTGCCACTTTCATATAGGCACATCCTCCTTGGGTGCGCACAAATATTTGGACTTGGAATGAAAGTTACCATCATGGCGGAAGTATTAACTTCAACTGGAAACGAAGTCAATATTGGTTCAATGATTAATTATTATTATCAATTCGCCGAGATGCTTCCAATCTTTGCTTATTCACTAATTGCTGTCTTACTGATTGGCGTTACTGACATATGTCTATATTTTGCTAAAAAGAAACTTAAAGAGAAAATCAAATAAGAAAAGATAATGTATCAAAATTTGACGAGCGTAATGCGTCACTATTTTTTCTTTTGTCTATTTCTTTTTGCAAAGAAAGAAAAACAAGCAAAGAAGAAACAAGAAATAATTAGAATTAGAATTCATTTATCATTATTGTTAGGCACACTTGCGTATCAAGATATTTTTATCTTGAATGCGTGCGCAATATAAAGATAATCAAAACTAGATGCACATTAATCATCGTCATGAACACGATTTTGAGAATTTTTAATTTTCTAGTGAGGTCGAGTTGATTTATATAGTGAGATGTCAAAAAGTAGACTACTAAGCGTGTATATAATTGCGCAGGCGAGCATGTAATAATTTAACGTCAACAAAGATCCGCTGAGTAAAACAAAACTAGACAATATTGCCATTGGAGCAGGAATCTTTTCAATGAGTTCAAATTGGTAGCGACCTTCATAACCGTGCATCCAAAACATAACCCAAATAATTAAATAGAGGGACACTCCTAGGCTAGCTAAAATCATGTATAAGAAGAATAATCCCACGTAGTAGAAGTTATCTGAAAACAATATCGCGAGCGTTACACAGGCGATACTTGAAAGAAAACTAAGGATAAAGAAAGCTAAATTTTTACCTTTAAAAATAATGTCACCAAGAAGATGTCTACCTCTAAAGAGAAAGTAAATTAGTCGTGGTAGAGTTATAACAAAACTAAACAAAGCGACAAGAATTCCAGTTGTTAGACCTGCAACATTTATTAACATAAGCACAAATAGACTATCTTAAAATAAGCCGATAAGAAATAGCAAAATAGAGTAGAGAAGAAAGAGTATAAATAAAAATTAGTAGTTTTTTAGTAGTTTAGAAACCACAAAACACACGTGGATAAGTCACTTTTGGGTGGGTTAATAACTTTTTAGATGAAATGTGTTTTTGGTGAGTTTTTAAGAATGTATCGAAACTTTTTATAATTAAGTTAACATAATAACGATTATGCGAAGTTATGTTATAGACCGTCTTCTTCTATTGCTATAAGATCTCAAAGTCAAAAATTCCACTTCACTATAATATAAAAAGAAACGCCCGCACGCATGCACGTGTAAGCGAATCTCATTATTTAATATTTTTATTTACGCGATAATATTTCTTCTAAGGAGATTCTTTCTCTTTCTTCTTTAGAGAAAATATTAATTATGACTTCATAGGCGTCAAGCAAAATCCAGCCAGATTGAACTTTACCTTCAACGTGTTTGATTTTGATTTTATTTTTTTCAAGCTCTTCAATAACTAAATCTCTGAGCGCTCCTAACTGACGAATATTACTCGCTGTAGCAAGAACATAATAATCCGCGAATGGATTTTTCTCTCTAACATCAATTGTGACTATCTCGCTAGCTTTGTGATTAGTTAGACATTCTTCAGCAATTTTTACTATTTTGTTTTTACGAGGCATTAATTATTCTCCTTAACTAAATACATTTTAAAGCATTCATCAGTCAAAGAATTATAAATATCTTTATTGTGTGAAAGCAAATATTTTTTGTTATCAGTAAGTGTATCAATAAATCCTTGATGATAATCTTTTAAGCAAGATGAAATAAGCCATCTAGAATCAAATCCTCTCGTCGGTTCAATTTTATCAGCGCTATAAACGATTTGAGAAAGTGCCGACATATTAGCTTTACCAGTACAATGAAATTTAATGGCATCTAATATTTCTTCATCTTTTATATTAAATAATTTTTTAGCAAGATAGACTCCAATGAATTGATGATATGAAAAGGAAGGCAAAGTAATATATTGAGGGTAATTTTTCCTCATAAATGAAAGTCGATCTTCATTATTATATTTAATTGTTTTACCTAAATCGTGAAGTAGGCCAGCAATATATGCTTTTTGAGGATTATCAATATTATTTTTTAAAGCAATTAAATATGATAAATTCGCCACTTCGATGGAATGTGACAAACGAGAGTCATCTAAATATTCTTCGAGTTTTTTAAAGAAATAGAGTCGATTTTTCTCAACATAATTAAGTACAGCATTAGGAACATCGATGTTTCGGAGATTTCTAAAATCAGTTGAAGATATATCTCCACTACCAAAAAATTTTAGTGAAACCATCTTATAAGTTGTAATTATTTTGTTGTCGAGCTTAAAATTGGGACGATCAACATAGACGATTGTGGCTAAATTAGATAATTCTTCAGCACATTTCCATTCACTAAATTGATTAACTTGATCAGCGCCGATAATGAAATAGAGTTTATCATTAGGATATTTCTGTTTAAAATATCTCACTGTATCAATTGAAAAATTAATATCGGCTTTACTTTTAAGTTCAACATCATCAATTTTTGATCCAGATGGAGTCGATGTTTTAATGGCGAGTTTTAGCATATTGAGGCGATGAGTCGCACTCGCTTCAGGTGCTTTCCATCTCGGAGAACGTGCAGGAACAAAAATCACATCAGCGTTAAACTTAAGCGAGGCCGCCATCGCAATTCTCATATGACCATTATGAACTGGGTCAAATGTTCCACCAAAAATAATATAATTAGCCATTATTTATTCTTTTTCTCGTTAATTTTATTTTGAGTTAAACAAATAGAGACACCTTTAGGGACATAGATTCTAATTTTTTCACCGTGACCAATGTAACTTAGCCAGCCAAGTCCTTGGATGTTAATATCTTTTGAACTACCTTCTTCCATCTCTAGTTCATATACATCAAGGTCCTTAATTGATTTTATTGATTTAAGTGAAGGCACTAATCTATTTTTTAAGATTCCATCGATGAATTTTTGTTCATAGTTATGAGAAGGAACCTTCTTTAATTCAATGTTGTTATGGAAATATAGTGATAAATTGAGTTTATGTTTCTTATCATCTTTTAAGACTGAAATTAAAGAGAGTCCACCAATAAATAGAGCGTTTAAAGATGAAAGAGATATATTCCTTTTTGTAACTTCTTCAGTTAAATAGATATTTCTTAAAGTCGACTTATCTAAATTATGAAGAATTGAATTAGTGTCATCGATACCAGCAACATCATAAATAAATTGATGCTTATTTAAAGGAATTTTCAATACTCTAATATTTGTATTTGGATAATTATCAGTGACGATATTATATTTAGTAACATTTTTATATCCTTTTAAGAAAGAAGATATAAGAGTTGTCTTCCCAGATAATTTAGCGCCTATAACATAGACGTCATTATTGCCTTTAAGTTCATAAATCTTGCTACCGACTGCGCGAATAGTTTCATCATTAAAAGCAGATTCAATCATAATGTTACTCGCTTTGACTTTTAGTCCACTATTAAGAAAATTGTAACCAATAAACTTTCTTAAATGGACATCGTCACTTCCTTTTGGAAGTAAATCGGCTTTAGAAGCGACAACTAAAATATTCATATCTTTGATGATTTCGTTAATTTTAGATGAGAAAGAACATTCAAAAGAAAATAGATTTACGACATAAACAATTAAAGCGTTTTTCTTTTTAGCGTCTTTAAGTAATGTTAATAAATCATCTGAGACAAGAGGTTCATTGCTTCTTTGTGAATATCTTTCTTTATCAAAGCATTCATTACAAAAATAAAATGATTGAGTTTGGCTTTCGAGTACTTCTTTAGAAATATAACCGGGTTCATTTTCATTTTCGCATTGAAGAGGACATCCACAGTTATAACATTGTTTAATTTCCTTGATTTGTGCCATTTTCTCCACCTACTTCCTTTAATAGATTCTTCCTTTTAAGTATTTTACGAATTGGGCGATCGAACAAACGATTAAAATAAGTTGTTATTTGATCTTCTTTAACTATTTTGTCCGTCAATATGCTTCTAAGTCCACTTCTATTAGCAGCGCATATATCAGTAACTGTTTGATCACCAATCATTATAACATTATCTTTAGATAAATTTAATTCTCTTAGAGCTTTCTTAATGTTTTTAGAAAATGGTTTTCTAATTGAAGAGATATATCTAACACCAAGCTTATTAGCGTATGGCTCTACTCTTTTCTTTTTATTATTCGAAACAATAATTAATTCGATTCCTTCATTAAAAAAAGCATTCTTTAATTCATATGCTTCTTTAGATGGTTCTAGTGATTTAAATGAATCGAGGGTATTGTCTAAATCAACAAGAATAGTGTTAACACGAATTGATTTAAAAAATGATGGCTTTACATCATATATACTCTTTGCGTAATAGGTAGGAATAAATCGCTTGCACATACTTAAATTATACAAAATTTTTACTTAAGATAAACTAAAGTAAAACATAACGAGTTTTGATATATTCTTAAAATTATTTATCATCTAAAAAATCATCATCAAATATTGAAATTTGTGTGTATTTTTTATCTTCGGTTTCTTCGCTAATTTCTTTAGTGTCTTCACTTAATAAATTATCAGCGTTTTCACTATTATCACTTTCATTATTATCGATAGGTTTAATAAAATACGAAGTCGTGTCTTTACCAATTCGATCTAATCCAGTTTGATAGACGACTTCAATCGTGGATTTTTTTACAAGTGGGATATTAGATTTTGCATATTTATCTATTGGGGTGACGTGATAGTCATCGACAATAACTTCGATTGTCGTTTTAAGTGAGGTTAACACTCTTAAGAGTGTTGGTTTATCTTTATCGACGACTTTAATTGCGCTGACAAGATTATGTTTTTCACTCTTAAATGAACGGAATATTTCACATTGTTTTCCAAGACGATTAACAATAGGAGTGTTACTTACTTCATATATTCTTTGACATCCCTTATCAGTTAGTAAAATAACTTTACCTCTTGTGTCAAAACTATCATAAGAAAGTAAAGAGGAGACATAGCCTTGATTCATCTTCGAAAGAGCTTTAACTCCACCGCTCTTAAGAGAGGAAAGAGGGAGTCCGTTTTCATTAAATGCAGTCGCTCGGCCATCACTAACAAAGATAACTAAGTTAGAATTACCACTAGTAAAACTTACATCGACGAGTTCATCGCTAGCGAGCAGTTTCATCGCAACGATGACTTTTGAATATCTAATAACATTAAATAGTGAAGTTGGTAATCTTTTAATTTGACCATATTTAGAAACTAAAACAAAGAATAAATCATCTCTAAATGATTCAAGCGCAAAAGCTTTGATGATTTTTTCATTTGGGTTAAGTGAAACTAAATAATTGATATGTTTTCCTTCATCTTTCCATTTGTTTTCCATTATTTCATGGACTGGAATATGTAAGAAATTTCCGAGGTTTGTAAAACATATCAAATAATCAGTCGTCATTGCTTTATTAGCAAAAACAACTGCGTCACCTTCTTTTAAACCTGGAAGAGCATTTTCACCGCTAGTCTTAAATGATTTAACCGGTGAACGCTTAATATATCCATCACGAGAGGCTGCAACATAGACTTCTTCTTTAGCGATTAAATCACGTTTATCAATTGTCGTATTTTCATTAGTTTTATCAATGATAATGGTTTTTCGATCCTGACCAAATTTAGTAGCGATATTTTTTAAATCACTAATGATGACACGGTCGAGTTTCTTTTTGTCAGATAAAATTCCTTCAAGTTTTTCGATTGTTTTTTCAAGTTCATTTTTTTCAGCGATAAAGACTGTGACATCAGTATTAGATAATTTATAAAGTTGAAGCATGACAATTGCTTCGCTTTGAGATTCACTAAATCCAAATTTAGATTGTAAATTAACTTTTGCATCAGCTTTATCTTTACTATGTCTAATAGTGTGAATAACTTCATCAACGATATCGACAGCGTGGATAAGTCCATCGACTATCTCGAGTCTAGCTTTAGATTTATTTAAATCGAATTTTGATCTTCTAGTGATAACATCGACTTGATGATCGATATAACTATCGACAAAATCGAGAAGATTCATCGTCTTTGGTGAGCCATTAACAATAGCGACCATATTTGGAGAAATGAAAACTCTCAGAGAAGTTTTATTCATCAAATATTTATAAATTGCTTCAATGTTGGCTTCTTTTTTAATATCGATAGCGATTCTAATACCACTATAATCAGATTCGTCACGGACTTCTAAAATACCATTGACAACTTTATCATGTCTAATCTTATCTATTTCATAGACAGCTTGATTTTTAATAACTCCGAAAGGAATCTCATGAATAATGATTTGTTTGATTTGTCCATTATCAATAATTTCAGTTTTGCTACTAATCTCAATTCTGCCTCTACCTTTTAAATAGGTGTCATTTAATCCTTGTGAACGATAAATGATTCCTCCTGTAGGGAAATCAGGACCAGGAACAAATTGCATTAAATCTTCGATGGATACATTAACGTGATTAATTCGATATATAATTGCGTCGATGACTTCTTTTAGATTATGAGGAGGAATATCAGTCGCCATCGCAACGGCAATACCTTCAGTACCGTTAACAAGTAGATTTGGAAAGCGAGATGGCATGACAACTGGTTCATAGGAATGATCGTCAAAAGTTAAAGCCATATCGACGGTATCTTTATCGATATCTCTCACCATCTCTTCAGCGATTAAAGATAATCTAGCCTCTGTATATCGATATGCAGCTGGACCATCGCCATCAATCGAACCATTATTTCCTTGGAAATCAATTAAAGGACAATTGTTTTTCCAAGTTTGACTCATTCTAACAAGTGCTTCATAGATTGAAGAGTCACCATGAGGATGATATTCACCCATAACTCCTCCGACTGTATGAGCGCATTTCCTTGTTGGGCGATTGATTGTATTACCGTTTTTATACATGTAATAAATAATTCGTCTTTGGACAGGTTTAAGTCCATCTCTAGAATCAGGTATCGCTCGATCTTGAATAACGTATTTTGCGTAGATTGCATAGCGAGTCGACATGATTTCTTCCATCGTCTCACTATGGATATTTTCAACTATCTCTTCGACGAGTTCTTCTTTTTTCTTTGCCATCTTATTTCACCTCGTCAATAAATGAATCAACTTCGTTGAAGTTGACATTTTCTTCAACCCATTTTCGTCTAACAACTGTATCACTACCCATAAGAATATTGACACGTTGTTCCGCTAAAAGAGGATCTTCAATACTAACTTTTAAAAGTTGTCGAGATTTAGGGTTCATTGTCGATTCCCAAAGTTGATAATCATTCATTTCTCCTAAACCTTTGTAGCGGTTAATTTTGTATCCTGCTCCAATTTCTTTTTTAGCTTTTTCTAAATCAATGTCATCCCAGGCATATCGATAAGTAATTTTATGATTTACTTCTTTCCAAACTCGATATAAAGGAGGCATAGCAACAAATAACTTGCCCTTAAGAATAAGTGGTTTCATATAGTGATAAAAGAACGTTAAAAGTAATGTTTGAATGTGCGCTCCATCGGTATCAGCATCAGTCATGATGATAATTTTTCCATAGTGAGAATGATCGACATTAAAATCATCACCCACTCCTGCACCAATGGTAGATATCAATGTAGCGAATTCTTCGTTTTTGAGCATTCTGTCTTTAGTAACTACTTCGGTATTTAGTGGTTTACCTCTAAGAGGTAATATTGCTTGGTGAATTTTATCTCTTCCACTTTTAGCGGTTCCACCAGCAGAATCACCTTCAACAATAAATAGTTCATTTTTGTCATAATCTTTCGATTGGGCAGGTGTTAATTTATCAGAAAGAATTAAATCGGTTTTAGCTTTCTTAGTTGATCGGGCTTCATCTTTAGCTTTTCTAGCCGCGATACGAGCAGTTTGTGAATCGATACATTTTCGAATTAAGTTAACAGCGAATTCTTTATGTTCATTAAGATAATATGTGAAATTGCTATAAATGAAGTTATTAACAATTGTTAATGCTTCTGGTGTGCCAAGTTTATGTTTAGTTTGGCCCTCGTATTCAATTTTTTCTTCTGGAATTTTTAGCGATATAATCGCTGTTAATCCTTCACGAATATCTCCACCTTCAAGTTTGGTTTTACCTTTGAGGAGATTATTTTCAATAGCGTAGTCATTGACTGCTTTAGTAATGCCAGTTTTAAAACCTGATTCATGAGTACCACCATCGCGAGTTCTAACGTTATTCGCATATGAATAAATCGTCTCAGAATAGTCTTTATAGGCGTATTGTATAGCAAATTCCATCTTTATAGACGAATCTTCACCTTGGAAATAAATGATTTCATCCATCGGTGTCTTATTAGCGTTTAGCGTTTCTAAATATTGTTTGATGCCTTCTTCATAACAATATTCATTCTTTTGATTAACTCTTTCATCGATAACAATGAATTTAACACCTTTAAGAAGGAAAGCACTTTCTTGAACATGTAAACATATCGTGTCAAATTTAAAATCGACACTCGAGAAGATTTTTGGATCTGGTTTAAATCTAATTAAAGAACCATGTTTTTTTGTTGTACCAAGCACTTCAAGAGGAGTAACTAATTTACCACCATCTTCAAAACGGAGGTGATTGATTTTCCCATCTCTAAAAATAGTGACATCACAATAAAGACTTAACGCATTAGTGACTGCACTACCAACACCATGAAGTCCAGCACTTGATGTATAGACTTTATTTGAAAACTTTCCACCAGAATGGAGGGTTGAAAAAATAAGTTGAACCGCTGGCATATGTGTTGATTTATGCATGTCAACCGGGATTCCTCTACCTTCATCTAGAACTGATAAAGAACCATCCTTGTGGATGGTTATTACAATTATTTTTCCAAATCCGCTGAGCGCTTCATCGACAGCGTTATCGACAATTTCCCAGACGAGATGATGTAGACCACTTAGATTCGTTGAGCCAATATACATAGCTGGTCTTTTTCTAACACCACTTAGGCCTTCGAGTATTTCAATGTCCGCTGCGGTATATGATGTTTGTGCACTATTATTTGCCATTAATTTTTAAATTTCCTTAAATTTCAACGTTGATTATATCAAATTAAAGTTCAAAAAGTAAAATCTATTTATTATAATAGATACATTATGGATGGTAAATTTTGATGGATATTATTTTATATAATATATTAGTAGCGTTCTCTTGCTTACTTTTTGGATACTTATTTGGATCTATTCCAACGGGTGTTATTTTTTCAAAAATATTTTTCAAAAGTGATGTGAGAGACTATGGCTCAAAAAATTCAGGTGGCACGAATGTTGCTCGAGTTTATGGAAAATGGTATGGCATAACTGTCATATTACTAGATATGGTTAAAGTAGCTATTCCCCTTGTTTGTGTTTGGGCTATTTTTACATTTTCACCGCTTCAAGAAGTTTTCAAAAATAATTTAGGGAAAGAAATGTGGAATGTTTCGCTTTATATTTACCTAGCACCACTAGGCGCTGCTATTGGACATTGTTGGCCACTATACGCATCATTTAAAGGTGGTAAAACTGTTTCAGTTTTTTGTGGATTTATAATCGCCACAAATTGGTTCTTATTTTTGCTTGGATTATTTTCCTTCTTTTTCACACTTAAAAAATCAAAATACGTTTCACTATCAAGTATTATAACCGCGACAGTTGGAATTGTATTTTCATGGATTTTATTTATCGTTAAAGTTACCTGTTTAACTTCTCAACCACTTTTCATTCAAGAATTAACGATGTGGGGAGCGGGTAATTTTGTCCATTTAGGATGGGAATATTCGTCAGTTATTACAATCATTGGTCTATTATTAATCGTTCGTCACAAAGCCAATATCATTCGACTTATAAATGGAAATGAAAATAAGATTGGTCAAAAAAAGAAACAAGATCTCGTAAACAATAATAGTAAATAATTAGTAATATATTAGTATTATTAACTTTAGTTAAATATTTCATTAATTCAAAATATATAAATCCAATAGGAAAATTTAATATCTAAATATCAATCAAAAAAAGCATCTACTTAGAGATGCTTAATTTTGAAATTTATCTTAGCAAGAATTATTGATTTTTCTTCATTGCATTCATGATTGCTCTAACTCGAGACTCTGAAGGTTTTTGTCCCATTTGTGTTAACATGACACGAATCATTTTTTCATTAATTGGAGGATTCTTTTCAAGTTGCTTTTTAAAATACCATCTTGAGATAAAAAATCCTGCAACTGCTCCCACTAATAAAACACCAACAAGAGAAAGAACAAATGCCCAAACTTCAATTATCATATTTATTCACCTACTATCTACTTATTAGCGCGTCCGTCATATTCGCCTGTATCAGTGCGAACAAGAATTGTCTCACCATTATTAATAAATAATGGGACTCTAAGTTTATAACCAGTTTCAACAGTCGCATTTTTCATAGCTTTATTGACTGTATCACCTCGAACAGCTGGTTCACAGTCTGTAATTGTTAAAGAAACACTACTTGGAAGAGTAAGACCTAAAATCTCAGATTCATAGAATAAAACATCTATCTCGAGATTAGGAGTTAGAAAATTAATTTCCCATTGAAGTTTATTTTTCGCAATTTCAATTTGCTCGTAAGTAGCGTTATCCATAAATACAAGATTATCTCCTGCATCATATAAATAAGCCATTTTCTTTTTTTCTAAGATTGCTTTTTCAACATCATAGCCTGAATTACGTGCAAGTTCAGTAATCGCACCACTACGCATATCTTTAGCTTTGACCTTAGCAACCATCTTTCTCATCGCAGTCTTATTTAATAAGATATCTAAAACTTGATATAGTTTTCCTTCATCGATAAAGTAATTACCAGGTCTAAGTTCTGTAACGTTCATTTGTTTTCCTCCTTGAATTCGTAAAACTAATTATAGTGATTATTCACTATTTTATCAATTGTTATCAATAATTCGTAGATATAAAAACTAGACTAGAGTTTATGTTTAGGGAAATTTCTAGTCTAGTTCTATAATCATGTGGAAAAATCCACAAGATAAGCAAAAGTATTAATTAAGCCGCTGTTGGGGTATATACGATAGTTATATTTGTTATAAACGCTTTTGCAGAGGAAACAACACTAAGATCACTAACATTTTCATTAGCTATTAATGTATTATCATCAGAAGCAGTACAATTTGTGCATGTTAACTTATCTTTTACAAATTTCTCCTTGCCAAATGCGAACGTAGCTTTAACAAGCGTACCACCATCAACTTTTATTGTGAGTTTATAATTCGCATATAGTCTAAGACTATCATTATAACCTTTTGAGCCACACGATTGTGATATAGGCGTATTAGAAGTATTTTGATCGACCGTTAATGTGATATTGTCTTCCGTCAAAGAGGCAATTTTTGCATTTGATGCGCTTATTTCAAACAATGTGCCATTGATAGCTATATTTTTAGTCACATTAGTGCTACTAGCGTCTTCTGTCTCTACTTTAACTTCAGTGTCGCCCGCAACAACGAAAGAATATGAACCGTCAACTTCATTGACCTCATTTGAATTAGCGGTCACTGAGACAATTTTATATCCATCATCAGGCTCAGCAACAAATGACGCTGTTGCTCCGTTAGTGTATGTCTCATTTAATCCAGTAATTGTCGCGTGTTCAACAACCTTTGTAACTGTCGAAGTACCTAAAGTAACAGCTTTAATAGAAGGTGAATCAGTATCTTTATAATAAATTGAATATGAATTGTTATATGCTTCTGCTAACCCAGAAACAATGATTGTGTCATTTTGATTTGGTCCGGTAACATCTGTATCGCAGATTGCGCCCGCAACAGAGATATTTGTTTCTGATTCTTTAGTATCGGCTAATCTTAAACTATAAGATTTATATGAACTGTTATAATTTGGTTTGGATTGAACAATACCTTTAACCACAAAATGTTCAGTGGAAAATTGTTTGTTTTCTAAGTTTAATTTAACGACTTCAGTTAAGAAAGTCTCAACACTTAAAGGTGCTTCAACAGTGCCGTAATTAACAGTTGTTGTGTCATCACCATCAGTGTCCGTAGTAGTGTCATCTGGTTTTTTGTCTGTATCAGTATTAGTGTTACAACCAGTCAGCGCAAGCATTGCGATTGGTAATAGAATTAATAATTTCTTATTCATTACTTAAATTTCCTCCCTTTTCTATTACGAAGTAGTTTTGTAGAATCAATTGTTCTTTTAACGATAAAAAGTGTGCAAAAATCCACACAATTTTCTTCAGTTATTTTGGATAATTGTTTTTCTAAAAAACATAACTTACAACTTAAACTCTAAATAAAAAAAAAAAAAAACAAGGGGCATTTTGAGTCGTACCCCAAAATCTGGACAACAGAAAGGAGTACATATTTCTATGAAAT
>CAVIPP010000009.1:0-27983 GCA_963644615.1 Oscillospiraceae bacterium | reverse complement strand
ACTAATATCAACAAACAAGAATTCATTCACATCTAATTCCAGATACTCCAAATACCAAGTTAATGTAAGTGTATGAACTTCCCTGCATCTAATATAATCATGGATAAAATGATAAATTGACTCCATATTAACCAGAGGTCTAAGTGCGGCATGGCTTTTTGGATTACATTTCATTTCATTGTATATTGATATACAACGGTCGATCGGGTCCCGCCAAACTATGAACTTCTTACAATCCTTAATATCTGAATAAGATCTGAAATACCGTTCAGCTTGACCATAAATGTCACAATCGTCCGGTAAGGTTTCTCCAGTTAAGAACTTATAAGAATTTGCAGCTAAAGTGGAGAAACCACTTTTGAGCATGAATAAAGTAGCCCAATTATTTGGAAATGCTAGAAACCAATGAATTGTCTCCTGTCGGCTAGAAATCGAGTCCATTTACAAAAAAATGTAGCCTTACTGGAAAATCTTCGGAGACCGTTGCTTGATTCGCTTAATTGTCGGAATTGCAACATGTTTCACTTCTAAGGATGCTAGAGAAGAAAGAAGCGAATTGATGAAACGAAGAACAAGCGGGTCCTTATTAACTTTTGCAAGAACTGTTAAGAACTTCCTAAGTTCATAGTAAGTAAGGTCTGAAGATTCGAGAAGCCCTTGAAGAGCCTCATCAGAAGATGAGGCTATTAGGTGTTCTTTCAAGTCAGAAATGTGAAGTTGCTTCATGGACACGATAGTTTTTCTAATTCAGAGATCGTATAATAGAAATACGAATTAAAATTCTCTTCTGAATTATTTATCGATTTAATCCATGTATGTTCAAATGCTTCACCTGAAGGTTTATCGATATCTACTTTAGAATGCTTTTCTAAGTAGCGAATAATATCGCCTTCGAACATATTCTTAATAGAAACAAATTTAATATCAGTGTCGGCAAAGACACTTTTAAGTTTGGTCCAGAGTTTATACTCATTATTAAGAGCTAGCCTACAAGAATCTTTAATATCATTGTAGATATTAGCGATTGTTCCTGAATAAGAATCTACAGAAGAATTAATTAAATTATCAAGTTCTTCATTATTTGCATAATAAGGTGACACCTCTTTAGTAGATGCAGGAACATCATTATGGAGTGGCGAACCAGATCGAACTACGATAATATTAATGTATTTGTAATAGTTCTCCTGCATAGATTCTTCTAAGTAAGAACTAATTGGTTCAAGAATACTATTAAGATTTGCCGAGCTATAAAGCGGTGTTATCTTAATAGCACGATCAAGTAAGTCAGACCATTTATAAATTTTAAGCATTTGTGAATAAGGGTTTTAGAGTTTCGGGTTTATACATTTCAAAAAAGATAGACATTTTACAGAGGAATAAACCTGGTAATGTAGAATTGAATTTAATAGATACTTGTTGTTCTGCCCAGGTTGGTAGTTCTTTAAACTTTTCTTCTACTACTTCTTTAGGGAGTCCGATTAATTCAGAATTACCTAGAGGACGAAAGATAAGCATTGGAATTCGATTACTTAATTTTGCATCTCGGGTTGCCTGTTCCCAGAATGATTTAAGAACATCCGATTTACTATTCTTAAACGTCGAAAATATATTAGCCGACTTATAACCGTTCTTACACTCGATTGAAAATATATCCATAAACCATTCAGCTCGCGGATCGATAGCAATTAAGTCAGCAGCCATTTTAGCTTGCTTAGCATTACCTCTTAAACGGTTAGTAGTAAATGTTCCGCCCGAATTCGATGAACGCCAGATAATCGGTTCGGCATTTTCATCTTGTAGGATCCATTTAGAAATATATTTAGCAATGAAACGTTCGAAAGCGGAACCTTTACCTTTATTCCCGCCCCTTTTCTTTGTAGCCATGATAACTAAAAAACTAGATTATTTTGTTTTGTCGTCGTTTTCGACCCAGTTATAAGACCCAAAGGCTCCATCCTTGAATGCATCGATATTATCAACTATCATACCCTGAACATCCGCAAATTGTTCATCATAATCAAAAACATCTTTCTCACGATTCAGATCTTGAACCTTTTCTTGTTCTTCACGCTGTACAACTGTTTCTAAACCATTTTCAAACTGGTCAACTTTCTTACCAGTTTCATCTTCCACTTCTAAGTCCTCATGGGAAGGTTTACGACGGGTAATACTACATTCCCAGCAATAGTTTGTCATTAGAGGTGATATCCCATCTTTAGAAAGATTCGTATCATTAACAAATGTAATAGTATAATCTCTAAATACGTTCGGGTCGTCGATCATACGAACACGAACAATATCACCGACCTTCGGGGCAAAAGTAATTGGGACAGTTTTACCCGTTTCTTCATCTAGAACGGCATCTAAAGTGTCCCAGTGGGCATTGTAGTTAGTTTGGAAAGTATTGTAAGAGATATTGCAAGTAAACTCAACTACGACATAGCCTTTACCTGTTTTCTCACTTACTTTAGATTCTGTTATAACTGCCTTAAATGAATCCTCATCAAATTCAATAAACTTATTATTATCTACAACAGAGGTATATTCAGGATTAACCGTTCCGGAAACAGGAAATTCAAAACCGGTAACAATATCTGTAGTAAAGGTTGTATCAAGTTCTATTTCATCGAACTTATCCAGTTTAACTTTCATATTATAAACCAGACCGTCCTCGACTTGTAACGGAACTAATACTTCACCTACATCTAGAATATTCCATTTTAATACATTAAACTTGAATGCGGAAGTAATGGTTTTGTTTTTAGGTAATCCGAAGAACTGTAAACAGTTATTAGTAAATTGTTTCTTAGTAATGTAAATCTTGGCATCATTAGTTGTATCCATGCCAAAACCTGCAAACATAAAATTATCCGTTCCATAATCTACTAGGAACTTAATCGGCATCATTACTCCAAAGTTATAACGTTCAGGACCAGCAAAGTAGGTAAAGTCTTTAATATCAGAATTAAACTTGCCATCCTTATAAAGATTTCTTATATTACCGTTTCTATCATAGTAATCAAGATTACGTGAAAAGTAATCAACGGTAATACCATAAAGATTACAATATTCTTGAAACTGGGCTTCTTGAATTTTCACATAATTAGCCACTCGTTCTCTATTCATAAATGAGAACTGTGAAGTAGCTGAATTAGATGAAACTTTTCGTTTAGCCATTATTTGCTTTTCTTCTTTTGATATACAGCTTTACCACCAACCATTAGGGGCCATTTGTATTTCATAACGGTTCGTCGATCTGGAATAATCTTTAAATCTGCAACATCTTTAGCAGAACAATCAAACCCACCAGCACTAACTGGAGTAGAAGAAACGTCTGGGATATCAGGCATGCTAATATCTTGTGTTAGCTTAGTGGCAAAGTAGTCCTTAAATGTAATACGTTTTTTCTGCATTATTTTGTGCTGGCGACTTGTATATTTAAGGCGAATTTGAGTGGCCGAGACAATGTTCATATATGTGAACAAAGGAGTGAGTTTTTTTGTTCATTCTTATGAACATTAAAATTTAATTGTTTACAATTTCACAAAACTCCATATAATTGTACATATAATTTCATTGGTACGCCTGAAAGGCTTAGGGTGGTAAGCCAAGAAAAAATCTTCAAAAAAAACAAATCTTAAATAATATTAACAATAATTTGAAAAATGGCTGATAAAAAATATAAATTGGATAAATCGGATACAATTTCTGCAAAAGGCAAAAAGTGTTACCGTATTGTTGCATTGCGTTCTTTTAGTGATGTTAAAGAAGGTGATGAAGGTGGTTATGTCGGATCATATAATAATCTTTCCCAAGATGGCAATTGCTGGATTTATGATGATGCAATTGTATTCGGCGGCGGAACCTCGGTTGAAGATAATGCTACTGTTCGTGGTAATGTTACTATTAGCGATAGATCCAAAATATATGGAAACGCTAAAGTTTCAAATATAAAATATAAAAAAGGAATTTCCATTGAAAGCTCTGAAATTTATGAAAATGCTGAATACTCAGTAAATACCGTCCCTGGAGAGACATCATTTACATTTTTTGAGACAGTAGTTGGTGTTAAACTACACGGAAATGCAAAGGTTAATTCCTCTAAGATTCTTACTTCCGAGATCAAAGATAATGCAGTCATGGATAATGCTTATACCCATGCAGTCAATGTTTACGGTAATACAGTAATTATTGGAATGGGTCTTGATAGTAATGGCAGATTTGGCTCTTGTCCTACTGTGGCTTTGAAAAGTAAATCTGATGTTCTTTCACTGAAAACTACAGCATTTACAAAATATAAAGTCGACGAATACAACAAATACGTATGGATCGACAAATCAATAACCAAACCAATAACTTCCAGAAAAGAAATTGATCAAATTATTGATGATAACTTTGCGGAGGAAGCCGAATCTGAAAAAGCTGCTGAAAAAGCTGCGGAAAAGGCTCGCGAAGCTAAAAAAACCAATGAATCATTTGTTGATACAGTTATTAACTTGCTTGATAATATTGAAAAGAATAGTGACTTAACCAAGATTAGCGCATATAAAGAAAGTAGTAATACGATTAGTTTTAGTTGTTATGGTTTTGATTCCAACTCAGAGGAAATATTCTTCACATTTTCACTTGGTGATTCAAAACTAACTGGAAATATGACGGTAACCACTGAGGAGGAATATGATCATTTCTGGCCATATGATAGTGGACCAAAGAATGTTGAAGACGAGGAAGGCGATTATGGATATGATTATCAATTCAAAATTAAACTTCCTACCATTAAATTTAAAGGCGGAGTTAATGAGGCGGCATATGCATTCTTTGAAGAAATTTTCAGTGCACCATATTTAGCAAATGAAGAAGTTTCTGAACAATATTATGAGGCTCTTCAAAAACTTAAAGCATAATAATTAGTTCATATTATTCAAATAAGGTAACTCAATTAATTGAGTTACCTTATTTTTTGTTTTTTGTGAACGGATTTAATTGTTTACAAATCCGAAAAAAACTCCATATAATGTATTCAAAATACAATTAACAATTAACTCGTCAAGTAAGATCACCCCTTCAGGGTATGGTTAGCTCACAAAACTAAAGTTTAATCCGTGTACAGAAACATCGTCCATACTTGTGGTCCTGAAACAAATTGGCAATCTCAGATAATTCTCTTTACTTGGGATGATTCTGGGAATACCATTCGAGTTCCTATCGATTATTCACCACATTTATACTATGTTCCATCCGATAATGAATTATTAGAGGCCGATGATAAGTTTACAACTATTACTGATAAGCCTTTAATTAGAAAAGAATTTAAGAATATCTTTGAACGTAAGAAGTGGATAGATTCGCATCCGAATAAAAAGATATATGATTGTTTTAACTCGGATATTGCATTCTTACATGAAACATTTGCAAAGACTTGTGAGAATTCAGACTTTGCTAAATATCCATTAAAATGTTATGCATTCGATATTGAAACTACGGTAGGTGAAAAGTTTCCAGATGTTGATAACCCGACAGAAGCTATTACCTGTTTAACTGTAGCAGATATGCGAACATTTGAAACATGGACTTGGTTATTTCTAGCACATCCGTGGAAAAAGAATTTAACTAAAGCAAACTTTAAAAACAAAGAAAATCGAACCTACTTTGTATTTGATACTGAACATGAAATGTATGCACATTTCTTGAACTGGTATTCTTTACATAGACCTGATATTATTACAGGTTGGAACATTGATTCTTTCGATATTCCATTTATGGTTAATCGTATGAGCCTGGTCTTATCTCCAGAGGAAGTAGCTAATGCTATTTCGCCTCTTGGTAAGATGAGAAAGGTCTTCGTTAAACATAACGTAAAATCAATGCCTTATCAATCATATAGGTTTGATGGTTTAACCCAGCTTGACTACCTATTACTTTATCGTGATAAGTTTTGTAAATCGGCTATGGTAACTGATTATAAACTTGATACGATTTGTATGGAAGAATTGGGTGTAGGTAAATTAGAATATGATTGTTCATTTAAGGAATTCTATACTAATGACTTTGAACGGTTTATTGAATACAATATTATCGACGTTATTCGCGTTTGCGATCTTGATAAGAAACTTAAATTAATTGCACTAACTCGATATCTTTGTAATACAGCTTTAATTCCATATGAAAAAATTATGGCAGTCCAACCTGTCGTAATCGGAGCTTTGGAAATTCTAATGAGAAATCAAGGTAAGTTATTAATGACTGATGATAGAGTTGACCCAGAATTAAAGACTTATCCATTCGAGGGAGCGTATGTATTTTCTAAGTCCGAATATCGATCAGGCCCGTTTGCTTCTTTCGACCTTAATTCTCTGTATCCTAACATTATCATGACTCTTAATATATCACCTGAAACATTGGTCGGACGTATTAATAGTTTTAACTTTGATGATGAAGATTGGGAAGTATCGATGAATGGTAATACTAAGATGGTTAAAAAGAAAGCATTCATTGATAAGTTTAGAGATCGTATTAACATTGCTTCGAATGGAGCTTTGTTTATGAAGCAATCGTATCGAGTTGGTATGTGTGCCCAATTCGAAGATAAGTTTTATAAAGGTCGTAAAGCAGTAAAGAAACAGATGCTAGCAAAAGAAGCAGAAGCTGCTAAGATTCTTAAGAAGATTCTAAAGAGTGAACCTGAGTTTAATTACGAAGACCCGTCAGTTAAACTAGATACTCCAGAAAAGCAAAAATGGTCGGATCTTAATTCTGAAGCATCTTATCTTTCTATTGCACAGCTTGGTATGAAATTGAACTTGAATTCATTATATGGATTATTCAGTTCTAAGTTTTCACCGATTTGCAGCATGCCATGTGCTTCTGCTATTACTGCATGTGGTCAGACAATTATTAAGAATTCTATGAAGTTCTTAAATGACCAGATGGCCTCGATGGAAGAATCCTGAAAAAGAAAAAGAGCTCTCTTTCGAGAGCTCTTAAATGAGGCAAGCTGGACAAAGGAATGGAAAACCAGCTTCAACCTCTCAAAATAAACAATAGATTATTGTGCAAAGGAAACGACAACCTTAAGTTCACCAGAACTATCTTCTGTAGCTTCAGAAACTTCTGTTTCCTTAGCATCGACAACATTCTTCATCTTTGTCATTTCTTCAATAAGGGCTTTAACTGTCTTTTCAACCTGGTCCTTATTAGTATGAAGAACAAGCATCTTTACTTCGATTGTTTCAGGATCGATTACCTTGAATGTGATTGTTTTTTCGGTTGGGTCGATAGCTGAAGCAAGTTCAAAGTCAGCATTACGGCCGCGGGAAACACCAGTTTTCTTAACTGTTGCTTTATTAACCTTTTCAATTGCTTTAGTAAGGTTTTTACGGAAAGCTTTTAAGAATGTGCTGCTTTTGAAATCGATAAGAGCCTTTGCTTCTTTAAGGTTAAGGCTTTCGCAGAGTGAACTAAGTGTCTTATAAAATGTTGATCGATTGGACATAACTTCGATTATTTATGGTTGGCGGCGGTTCGGACCTTAAATAATAGAGATGCCAGCACACAGGTTTCCGACAAGAACAATTCAACATCCAGGATATGAATTCTTTGAACAGGATTTATCATGGTCAAAAGAATACACTAATGGGAAATCTGGATTATTTGTAGGCTTTGCTTCGCAAGGTCCTGTTGGTGTTCCTACTACTATTACTACAGAGGAAGAATTTTTTAAGATCTTTGGTGCTCCTGAAACAGAAGCAGAGTTTTATCTTTATAAAGGTGTTTATAGTGCTTTGAATGCTAAGGTATTAGGAGTTAATGCTTATGCTATTGTATTACGTCTCCCATATGATAATACCTTGCTTAATATTAAAGATGGTAGCTTTGAACAGGTTTATAAATGTTTAAAGTATTCGTTAAAAACTGATAACTCCGGCTTGGATGATTATAAACCTTTATTTGAACAAGCACCTTCTTTCAAATCATTTAACGTAGAACCTGGATATATTAAAGAATCAGAACTTGATACGTTAGAAGATTGTGACTTTGTAATTTATAACAAATTTAATTCCAGGGTCAAATATGGAGAGGAATTACTAGTGTCCGTATTCGGCCGTTCTAATGCGCTTAGTAGCCAAGGATATATTTCTAAAGCTGCACCTGATATTTTTAACTATGAAGAATTTACCGCTTCCAGGAACGATCTAGTGTGTAATAAAGAGTATTCCTGGGCATACGATGTAGTTAACTCGATTAATAAGAATCTACTCAGATTTGTGCCACAAATTCGCACATTTTTGAAACAAGATGAGACCTCTGGTTTTTATAGTAAGAAAGTTAAACAAGCTTCAGATAATGATCAAGATGTAATCGTAGTGGTTTCTAAAACAAAACGTTCTATATCAGAACCAGGTAAATACACTATTGAATTACTTGAAAGCTTTCATGGATCGCTTTTCAAAGACGCTATTGATAACCTAACAAAAGAATCAATATACGTCGGTGATATCATTAATAATAATTCTGCATATATTGGCTATGCTAGTAAAGAAAGCTTTGGTCGGATTTTCAAACGTGGAACCGATGAATTATTTGTAAGAGATCAAACGCCGTATTCTATTTCTCTAAAAACAGAAGCTGAACTCGATAAAGCTATTCTAAAGAATGAGAACAAAGATATTGATTATGCAACTGCTATTCTAGAACCTATTTTAGAAACTGTTGCGGATTATACAAAGTATACATTTACTGATATATTTGAATGTGGTCTTTCAAGCGTGGTTACATATGCTGCTGCTGAGGAAGAAGGCGGAAACCTTTATTTTAATCCAGGTAAAGCCGAAGCAAACGAGACAACAGATCCTGAATTCTTAAAAGCTGATACCTGGTTTTCACTAGTTAATAAGTTCTCACGTTATTGCAAATACCGCAATCAGTATTGCCTAAGCCACTGTGACCTCCCACGAAAGCTTACATTAAATGGACCACTTTCTAGAACTGACGATATTGGCCAGGATGAAAATGAAGTAGTAATTACTCCTGCTAAAATTCAAGCACTTATTAAAGAACAAAATTGCTCGTATACAGAATTACAGTTTACCTGGTTAGAGATTGTAAATCCATTCTTAAAATATAAACAATGGGTTCCAGCAACATCTCTATATCCTGAAAATATTTTCAAATTAGTCGAACCTTACGAAGTTCCTGCTGGTCTTAATAGAGGTAAAGTTTCTTATGAAGTTTCTCGACTTTCGCTGGATCCAAATAATGAAACAAAGGACCTACTATATAAGAACTCGATTAATTACTGTGCTTTAGCAGGAACTAGAGAATGGACATTCGAAGGTCAGCGAACATTACTATTAAATGATCTTCAAATTAATCGTATTGCAGTTCGACGACTTGCTAACTATCTTAAACGATACGTTATCGGAATTGGCCAGAAATACGTTGGTGAGATGAATAACGTATCAACTCGAGAAAAGTTTAAATCTGACCTTGAAGTAGAATTCGAACGTATTAAACTTTCATCCGGTTTAGAAGATTATTCCATTGATGTTGGT
Source organism: Oscillospiraceae bacterium (assembly GCA_963644615.1). Taxonomy (GTDB): domain Bacteria; phylum Bacillota_I; class Bacilli_A; order RFN20; family CAG-826; genus Fiminaster. Next base: position 18,432 of record CAVIPP010000009.1, on the reverse strand, counting down.
GTAGATATTAATAGTGATCTTGTTATTGCAGCTGGTGAGCTTCGTTGTAAGATTATTATTAAGCCAGTGGCATGTATTGAATTTGTTCTTGCAAACTTCTGTATTACGAATACAGGTATTCAATTCGAAGTTGAAAGACTTTGAAAGATTTTGGCCAAAAATCTTAAATAATGTGTTAGCAAGCATAATCTAATAAATGGCCGAGGTTAATACATCTACAGTCGAGGTTAATACATCCACCGTTGAGGCTAATACATCTACTGTAGATATTGAAAATACCGCAAGCGGTAGTTCAGATACTTCTAGTCCAGAAATTATTAAAGATTGGTCTAATCCAACTTATGAATGGGTTGAAGCAAATATTGATGTTGCAAATTGTTGTGTAACTTTAGAAGATTCAATTGTTAAAGAAATTGAAACTTCTGGTTTTAAGAATTACTTTGATTTCGATAGCCGTGAACAAAAGAGTGATGGTATCTATGCTTCTGGTGCAGATAAAGGTGGTTATTCAGAATGTGTTGGATTACCTGTGTCAAAAGCTATTAATGCAATAATTTATAGTACTAGTCCAAAAACAACTTCTAAATACTATATACTTCCGGAAGAAACAACAAAAACTTCTTTTATTAAAACCGTCAAAGAAAAGTATCCTAACCCTGCAGATAATATTGACAAATACGCAGAAATGCTTGGCAAGGAAATAGCTGACACTATTTCAGATAATGATTTTATTCCATGGTTATTTCATGAATGGTGTTTGAAATCGTATCATAAAAGAACTGAATACTCAGATAATGCGCTTACTTCATTGGTTTATGGTGATAAAAATTACAAAATTAAAACAGGTAAGTATATACCCGAGCTTTTAGGTGACGGATCAAAAACAATAAAATATGTTAACTATGTTGATTCACTTACTGGCACCAAATATTATAACTATTGTAGAACTTCATATGACCCGTTATTCACTACCGGTGGAGTAAATAATGTTCCTCGTTATATATACAACAATCCAAAAAGATTATTTTATTTCGGAGACGCCTTTGTCGATATTGTTATCGATAGAGAAGAATTTCGTTATCAAATTTTTTCATCATTAGAAGATTATGGAGAGTTTATTGATGGGCAAAAGAAAACAGTGCACCGAGTTTCTACACCATTTATAAGAATTAAAGAATCTATACCGTATTACTCGGATGATTTAACTCCAGAAAAACAAATTCTTGAATATTTTAATTATGCCAGAGGATCTAATGCATTTAATATGCATATAGATTCAACAACGTATCAAACTTGGTGTAAAGGTGTATTATCACACTTTTGTTTACGTATTAAGAAAATTCTATTCCAATCGGTCGTTAATCAATATACACCAATTTGTATAGATTCCCGTGTCGGTAATTATGTAACGTTTGATACTGTTTGTAGTATTATTGAAAAGGCATTAGAATATTTTCGAAATAATTTACCAGAAAAACTATTACTATTAAACAGCGGGCGGAAATTTAAAGATGCTGGTTTAGGAAATGGGGCATCGGTTAAAGGTAAAGAAGCCGATCGGTGTTGGAACATTTATGACTATGCTGATGCGTTCGCTAATATGCGGCGAGCGCTATTCGAAAAGTTTACAACTTTTGAGAAGGTTAATCATGCCGCTATTTTAAATTTCATCGCTGATAACTTATTAGTGGTTCATAAAGAAGAAGTAAATGAAGTAATTGAAGAGGAAGTTGAACTTACTGGTGATGAATCTTTAGATACCCGTAGTCGTCGTTTAGCACAACGACAAAAATTATCAAAGGAATACAATACCTCTGATAAAGATTTACGTATTGATATGCGTAATAAGGCCACTGGTGATAGCAATAGTAATTGTGTTTACTACTTGTCTGATTATAATTGGTCGATGAATGAAAAGGCCCTCAATAAGATGGGACTTAAACCGGCGGATTTTCCATATATCCGTGTTTATGAACTCCAACCAGATCGCCGAGTTTCTTTTAAGAAAATTGCAGATAATATTGCCGGAGTTGTAGACCAAGCTTCTAATTGGTTATTAGGAACTGCTGGAACTATTGTAACTGCTTTAGTTAATAAACTTGGCGCTACTACAGCTGAAGCACAGGCTTATTCATCAAATACTAAATGGGTTGATGACCTGCTTGCTGGCGATTGGGTTGGCCAATACGATATTCCGTATTTTGGAAACGATTTCTTTAAATCATCTAGTTCTTCTGGATGGGCGATGGGTAATTTGCTTGAGAAGTCAGACTTCTTAAAGAATTCGTTAACTATGAATGTCCAAGATATTCCTACCTGGCAATATACTCCAGGTGAAGGTCAAACCCTTACATGTCCAATCGTTCTAGTTAATGAAACAATTGAAGACTTTATTAAGAATTTGAAATTCTTATACAGTTTTACAATGGGTTCTTTCTGGTTACAAGAAAGCTTCTTACGTTATCGTAGTCCTAACTTATATAGGCTTATTTGTCCTGGTCGGTTTGTTTATCTATATGCGGCATTAGATGTATCAGCTGAATATCTTGGTAAGATTAAACGTTATTCAACAGCGGATGCTAAACGATTCTTTGGTGAAGATGATAGTGCATTTGAAAACTTTAAACCATTAAAACGTTATATTACAGGTATGGATACTTGTAATATCCCTGAAGCATTTAAGGTTTCGGCAACATTTAAGAACTTAACCCCAAATGCATTTAATATTATTAATGGTTATATGACTGTTAGTGAATCCGCACAGAATATTATTCCGAATATTACAACTAGAGCTTCTGGCTCATCTTACTTTGTTGATACCGCTATTGATACGGTTAAAAATCTTGTTAGTGGTGACCATACATCTCTCACTAGCCAGGAAGCTATTGCATCTCGACTTACTGGAAAAACTGCAGAAGAAATCGAAGAACTAAAGAAGAATGATCCAGAGATTGCGAAGATGATCAACGACCAAAAGGTCAAAGAAGAAGCCGAACGAAAGAAACAAGAGGCCCAACAGGAACAACAGCAAGGAGGTTAAAAATTAAATGGCGAAGTCAATTGGAAAATATGATATGGCGAATCTTTTTATCCAGTTTTTGGATAAGAACGATAATCAAGTATATAATATTAATGATTCTGTTGCTCTTAATTTTCTAGACCCTTCAGATAGTTTAGTTTCTATATACGCGGTTGGAGATAAAGATACCTTTCAAACTATTGCTTATAAATTTTATGGAACTACTAGATTATGGTGGTTGGTTGCAAGACTTAATAATGTTAAAGACGCTTTCGAACGTCCTAAATCTGGTACGTATCTTAAAATTTTAAATCCATCCCTAATTAGTATAATTTCTTCACAATTTTCAGCCACCCGGCTAGATAACCAATAAAGACTATTTTTTCATTAATGGATTCAACTTCATCAACAGAATCTTCCGAGCTAGATACAAAAACCTTTAATTCATATGATTATGGGTTTGAAATTACGTTGATGGATAAAGTTTCAGGCCTTTATCAAAAATTTACTAAAGGTGAAATTATTGAATTAACCTTGATTCGCGATATTACTGAATATTATACAACTGGGTCGGTTAAGATTAAAGATGATGGTAATATTTTAGGTGTTCTTGCTAATCATAATGGTGATTGGGCTATTATGGTTAATATTGTTCAAAATGCTTCAGTCGATGAAAGTAATCAGGATAATACTAAGGCATCAAAATTTCAAAAATTATTTTTAATTTCTAATGTAGGAATTGACAGTATTGATGCTAATGGCGCACATATTACCATTGATTTCGTAGACCCAATTGCACAAATACTAAATCGCAATTGTGCATATTCTAATCAGGAATGTGAAGACATAAGTTCTATTTTAATTGGATTATTTGAAAGTGTTGGTTTTTCTGAATCACTTGGTGAGACCGCCGATGATCCACGAGCATTACCGGCGATAGATTCAATTGGAACATATATGAGTTATATTACCGATGGGTCGACACCAGTTATTAATCATATCGACCATATACTCTCTCAAATTTACACCGAGGACAAAGGATTCTTATTCATGTTCTTTGATCCATTAGAAAACAAATTTAAATCATATTGGAGTAAAACGGCTTTAGCTGAAGATTTTAAAACAACATTTTCATTTTTAGAAAAAATTTTAAAAATAGCTGATATATCGCGAATTATTGAAATCTCAACAAGCGATGATTCTTCTAAAAGTACAAGTGTGGCAACCCAATTAGATGTTTATAATAGCTTATTGGATTATCGAGATGCTACACATTTAATTTATCCGACATATATACAAAATTTTAATTATCAAAGCCATCGAATGGAAAGCGATGCGGATGATAAATGGAATGACGAAACATTTTTAAATCTTTTTAAGCAAGATAAATTACCTAATACAGACCTCCCAACCGTTTTAGAAGATCCAATGTCTTCTATCGGAACTAATTATAAATTTTATGAAAGTGCTCCCGATTATGCTATTGGAAACTTTTATCGTAAAGCTAATCGAGATGAATTTTATAAGAAATTAAGAAATTATTTTCTTTATTCTAATATGTTCTCCGTTAAAATGCTCGGCGATATATCTAGAAAACCTGGTGTTGCGTATTTGATCAAATATGCCCAGTTTCCAAATGCTGATAAATTAAATGGTGCATGGTTTTGTCCGCGAATTGTTGATGTATTTAGTGGTCAGGAATATTATCAACATATCTTCTTAACTCGCTTATCCGATACTGTTGAAATGGATAAGATTGCTGAAGAGATGAAGAAACAAAAAGAAGAAGTTGATGCTGTTGAAGCCGAAGCTCAAGTAACCACATCATAAGCTAAGTTTTTGAAAAGAAATGTTACCAGATACCGTTAAGAGAGTTAAAAAATATGGTATATACCGAGGCATTGTTGTGGATAATAACGATGACGGTATTATTGATACCAAAGATGGGGCAGTACCTATTGGTAAGGCATTTGGTAGATGTAAAATCTTCTTTGAAGGAATTTACCCTGAAAAATATCGTAAAGAACCTGAAAACCTGCCTTGGGCCGAACCGGTATATCCAATTTTTGGAGGTAATACTTCTACAGCGGTCCAAAAAGATACAGAAAAAGACGACCCTAGTGTAATTAAAAATTATACAAATAGTGTAGTTGGCTGGGCTTCAGTTCCTCATACCGGAACATATGTTTGGGGTTTCTTTGAAGAAGGTAATATCCAATATCCTAAGTTCTTCGGAACCACCCAAGCTGGTCCGATGTTCATGGCGGAACATAAGAACCAACATATCATTTGCACAGATAATGTTAAGATTATTATTGATGAAGAGCCAGAAAATGAAAAAGCCACTACATATAATGATTCTCTTAATAAGGAATGTACATCTTCAGTAGTTGCAAATTCTAATAATCTTTGTTTAGAGAAGATGCCAACTACGGTTAATATTACTATTACCGCAGTTAAACCAGAAAAAGGTAAACGAGAAGAAACCGATTACTGTGCGGTTAATCTTAATATTACTGGTAATATTAATATGAATGTTAAAGGTAATATCTATGAAAACCATGAAGGTCATAGATTTATTACACAGGTTGGTAATACATTTCATAAGATTACCGGTGATATTGAAATCGAACATACCGGGTACCTTAAAGAAACACATTATGGTAATCGCGACTTTACTGTAACTAAAGGGACAAAAGGGCGAGACTTAGATGTTGGTGATGATTTTGAAACATATACAGAAAATCGAACAGTAAATGTTGGCATTAACCAAACTACACATATAGGCGGAAACCATACAGAAACTGTGGTAAAAGATGAAACCACTAAAGTAATGCAAAATTCAACTAGAACTGTACAGAAAAACGATTCACTTACGGTCGGAGCTAATAAAACGGTAAAAGTTTCTGGTGGTGAATCAAATGATATTTCTTCGACGGTTGCTTATAAATCGGGTGCAGGGACTTCTATTACCGCTGGAGGAAATGTTGACGTTAAAGGAGCCGTCATTAATCTTAACTAAATAAGCTATGGCATTAGGATTATCAACTTCAAGTTTATCTGGTAAAATGTCTGAACTAACTAGTTCAGTCGAAGCTTTTAACGGTGTTTCCATGGATAAATCCAAGACCATGTTTAAAGACTGTCTTGGAACAGAATTTCCATTTGATGTTGTAGAGGCTGTAGAAAACTATGTTGACAAACTATCTACAGCATTAAATTCATCATTAGATGCAGTTTTGTGCGGGAATGCAGTTAATAATCTTGGAGAGGCCACTACTGATTTAATCGATACAGTATCAGGATCGGCTAATTCTGTTATGGATTTATTTTCTTCTGGCGAATCGTCAGATAAAGGCCTTACTAACCATACTATTACATCTAATGATTGGATTAAAACTTATTCTGGCGATGATGCTGAACAATTAAAGAAAACCATTATTTTAATTAGTGGAAATATTGGAGCGGATAAAGTGGAACTTTCCGCAGAGGGTTCTTATACTGATAATAAGGATGGAACGGCTTCAGCAACATTAACTGTGACTGTAGAGGTAGATCGATTATACCGTGGCCCAAATGATGGCCAATCTAAAGATACTGATGCAGAAAATACTTTAGAACCGGTAAGTGGAACTTTCAAATACTCGGATAAAAACGAAAACTTTTTTATATTTGGAAAAACATTTCTTTCGTTTGATTCTGTCACTATTCCATTATCTAGTAATTCAGATATCACCCTTAAAATAGGGGGTTCAGTTTTTAATGACAATACAATTTCAGTAAATATTTCTGAACTTACATTTACTAATAACTGGTCGGATGTCAATGTCGGTTTAACTTCCGCCCAATCTGAAGCTTCCGAAGAAAGCACGGCTTCTGCAATTAATCAAGCTAAAAAACAAGCGTTGAATGCTCTTAAGAGCGATTTCATGCAATCTTCGGAACTTGATACTGCAATGGATGCCCAACTCGATAAACTTGGAGATTCTATTCCTGCATTAGCTGGTATTGATAAATCAAATGTTAAAGGTGCAGTTAAAACTATGGTAGCAGATAATGCTATTGCACTGGCTAATGGGGATTCGCTATCAATTGACAAAGAAATTACTAAAACAATTGCATCTGAAGTAACAGCATCTTCTATTAATGCAGGTTTAAGTAAACTCGGTATTGATGCGAGTATATCTTCAGATTGTACTAAAGAACTTCTTGATTCTGCTATAGCGTTACTTCCTGATGCAACTCTTGATAATCCATTTGGCGGTATGGATGATTGTATAAGTTATGATGATGCATATAGCTATGCTAAAGGTGTTGTCTCTGATTTACAACAAAAATTTGATAAACTGCTTAGCAAAGATTGTATTCAAGCAGTAAATAATTCATACGATATTTGTTCTTCTAATATGGCGTCTACCACAGGAAATATCGTTGATTATTCAAAGGCACGAACAATAAAGATGCCAACAGGATTTGCAGGATAATGGGTAAAGGTGTTGCAAAAAAAGGTGATCAAATAAGTAGCGATTCATACGGATCGCCACCGGTTCCGATTGTTGGTGCAGTAATTGCTAATGTAAAAGTTAATGGACAACCTTGTGCAGTAATGAATTCATTAGGAGCTACCCACGCTAATCCGCCTGCTATCGGCGGCCACCAACCAGCAATTATTGCTACATCAGGAACGGTTAAAGTTGGAGGTAAAGCTATTGCTAGAATAGGCGATCCAACATCTTGTGGAGCTAAAGTTGCCTCTTCTTCTGGTAATGTTAATGCTGGGTGAACTAGCCACACCCTAAAGGGTGCGATCTTTCTTGTCAAATTATTTGTAATTGGGCCCTTAAATAATATGTGATAATATGGCAAATGTTACTTTCAATTTTGGAAGTTTAATTACTTCAGAGAACCAAAAAGCAAGATCAAATGTTTATTCAGATTTGAACTCTGAATTAACCGCCAATGCTAATAAAACAAATATAATCAGAAACAATGATGCTAATTCAGTATTAGGTTCATTAAAGAATTTATTTACTTTCAAACCTGGTGAGCGCATTCTAGAACCTGAATATGGTCTAAATCTTAGTGAGTTCTTATACCAACAAATGAATGATAAGACTGCACAAAGTATTGGTCTTAAAATCTTTAATGGCATTAAAAAATGGGAACCTCGTGTCTCAATTCGTAATATTAATGTGTATCCAGATTACGACGATAATACTTACTATATTACGATTAAGTTTACTATTGCCAGACTAAGTAATGAAAAAGAATACGAGTTTAATCATGCTTTAAGGAAAAGCCTCTAGTTCTTATCAGATTTTCATTTCTCCGCCATCCTAGACGATCCTAACGTTCACTAGAAACAAAAAATAAGGTATCCCATTGGGTTACCTTATTTGAATTATGTATAATGTTTGAATTACCTTGGATAGCACCATCGATTTGGCCATCAATATCATTTTTGTAAGCTTTGATGGCTTACCACAAAAACCTTAAATAACGGTTGAGCAAGCACGCATGGCCACTTATCATACAATCGAACGGCGGAACCCATTTAATAAGATTAGTACTACAGAGTTTCCGATTACTGAATACCCGTTCACTAGTAAAGAGGCTATACAAGCTAAAGCAGTTTATGTTAAACAAGTTGATTCAGACCTTATAGAAGAGGAAATCAATTTAACTAGTGATAACTCTCTAGTTAATATTACATTAAACAGTAGTGGTAGTGCTTATATTTTCGAAATTAATCAAGAAAATGAAATCTTTAAAGAATTTCTTATTAATTCGAATTTTTATATCAAAGTAACAGATGTAGAAAATCCAGATATTAATATTCATGTTCATTATACAATTCCACCATCTTCTGCTACTCTAGATAACATTTCCATTCCCCTTAAGACTATTAATGTTAATGGTAAAGAGATTACCCCTAAAGGAACTATTACAAATAGCGGAAATTGTGAACTTTGGGATGATTATAAAGAAACCATTCTACAAACAACGCTTAAACGCATTTACTATAATAATACGGCAATATCAGGAGAGGATATTGATATTACCGAAGGTATTAAGGAATGTAAAGAAAACGGCGGAGGAACAGTATATGTAAGTAAAGATTCTGAGACAGGTAATCCGAATAAAACACTTACTATCGATTTCTCAGGTTTGGTATTATATGATTTCAAAAGTGATTACTCTATCGAGAAAATTAATTTCTTAGATTGTAATACCTCGACAATTATTTCAAGTTGCACATTTAATACAGTTAAAAAAGAGATTAAAGGTTACTTACAAAATGTAGGTTCAACGTTTAATCTAATCAATTCAAATATAACATTTATTGATTGTGTTTTCAAATTACCTAATTTTAACATAGATGATCGGTCTAGTATAACGTTTATCAATTGTAAATTTGAAGAAGGTATTTTTGTTTGGAGTCCGAGTACTGAAGATAATTATTCAAAGGTTAACTTTGTAAAAAGTAGTGTTACCTATAGAGAACGAGATGAATGGGGTAGAGGCTTAAACATTACAAATATTCCAGATATTAATTTTTATCAATGTGAAATTGATAACCAAGGCGCAGGTATTGAAAATGCTAAAAACGTTAAAGCTTATACTAGTAAGTTTAGACACAATTCTGGTCTGACTGGGCCATTCTTTGCTACCGATTCGATTACTGTAGAGAATTGTATTTTCTATTGTGAACGATGGTTCCCTGATTTGGGATCTTATGCGGCATTTAGAACAACAAATTTAAAAATTTCAAAATCATATTTTCAAAATCTATCGATAGGTTATGAAAATTACTACAATAATATTCCGATCAATGCAATAATTACTGATACTACTGCATATTCATTAGCATGCGGCATATCTGATGATTTTTCATATACAGTAACAAAGGATTCACCTTTATCATATATTATTGTAAGTAATTCAACATTTTTAGCTCCGTTTAATTTAGTATCACTAGGGTCAAGAGATTTAGTTAAATCAATTATCAGGTATTCAACAGTTATTGGATCTGCGATAAGTGCATCAGCTGAACAATTTACATCAATTCAAAATTGCTTAGTCCTAGCAACTGATGAAACAAAACCTGAAGGAACTACAGAAGTTATTACTGGATATGACGATATCGAAGCTGGTTCTTACATTGTATACAATAAGGACTATGAAATAGTTAATCATTCTAACTTAGCATATCCATATAATATTTTTAATGGTTATATAAAGTGCTTAGATTATAAAGCGGACATTGATGGTATTAGTAAACAAAGCTTATACACCGCATATCGAGAAGCCGAATATCTAGTTTCTACTGAATACCAAGATAATGATATCTTTGGTAATGAACGGCCTACGGATGAAGCCATAAAATGCGGCTGTGAAGAAGTAAGTTATGCAGAAGATACCAGTGGTGGTTCTATTTCGTATTCATATACTAATACTTCGGCTGGTATTGATGAAGCTAATTTGAGAATTACTAAGTACCAACACCCAATTCTGTTTAATGAATATGATGATTTAGATGATGAAGAACAAAAGGCGAGTATTCCAAAGGCCAAATGGTACCTAGATCTAGAACAAATTTCTTCCATTATTCCATCCAGCGGAACGGGCGATAAAGCGTATTCATATGGTCATTATAAAATCGATGTAGTAGATCGTGCAAAAACTATTACCGCTAAGATTGAAGATTATCATGGTTATGAACTTACTAATTCAGTTTCTCTTCGTATTGCAGTAGTACCAATATTACGATATGAATCTACTGTATATACAGCTTGGACAAATCAAAGCTTTCAATTAAGGGCAAATATTGAAAATGCAGAAGATGATATTTTAGGAGCTTCAGTTCAATGGTTTAACCAACCCGATTATGGTTCACCTACATTAGTTTCAAGTGTTCCAGTTTCTTCTGAAGAAACCGAAGAAGAAACAACTGATTACTTTGCTGAATTTAAATTTGCACAGGTTAAAGTAGATAATGGAGGTAAATACTTTGGAAAGTTATACTATACACCTAATGGATTTGAAAACCAGCGTATTATCCAAGGTATTGACGAGAAAAGTCTTAAAAGCCTAATTACTATTTCAATTAAGTACAATATCATTATTAATCAGGATAAGATTTCTAGTGGTAGTATTTCATTACACGTCGGTGATAAACTTACATTAGTTTCTGATTTAACTCAAGGCTCAGAACCGGTATTTACCTGGGAACGAACAAGTGATATAACCAATCCTGATTCTTGGGAAGTTGTATATGGTCCTATTTCTAGCACAGCGGAATATACTGAAACTCTTTATCACGAGATTCAAACACCTGTATATTATCGCTTACATGTTTACAACTATAATGTTTCTAATGATCCTAGTTCTGGAATTGCCACAGAGGACTATTCGAGCTACCCAGTAGTTTTACTTGTATTACCAAGAATTCCAACAGGTAATGAAATTAATAAGAACATTGTTCTCTTTAAAGTCCCATTATCTGATATTAATAATCCGGAAATTGAGGTTAATAATAACTATCGTCTTTTTACTACACTTGATAATGTTGATGTTAATAATTACCAAACCGGTGAAACTATAGAATCCTATCCAGTTATTCATCGCCGGACTGATGAGCAACTTTGGGAATTTGATTCAGATTCGGGAGACTATGTTCCAACTTATCAAAAGTATAAATTTCCATCATCCGTTTCGATTGATAAGAAAACAAGTGCTTGGGGTGTTGCCACTGACGAATTACAAGTAAATGGTAATGAGTATAATGGTGGTAACCTATACATCCTTGATCTTAATACGTTAAATGATATTGAGGTGGCTAGAACTAATAAGCCGGTTGTATCAGAAAATATGATGCAAGCATATGCCCGGCTTCCTCTATCAAGTCAGCGAATTATCTTTTCTTCACTAGGAAAGAAAACAACTACCTATAATAATTACATTGCAGTTGCCGACCCGGATGCTTCTATAATAATCAGCAAAGAATTCTCAGAATTCGATGAATATTATAATCCAACCATCTTCCAACTTGATAACACTGTAACTTGGGAGTTTATATTACCTGATGAGTATTATGGAATTCCTATTTTCCAATTACTGGATAAGGATAATAAAGTGGTTGATGCCGAGATTACATTTGTCCATGAAACGAATTCAGTTATAGTAAAAGTTTCCTGGGAAGATGTTCAATTACCCGAAAAAACTCTTAAGTTATTAGTTGCCGGTCGTAAACAGGTCGAACTTAAAGAAAACATTGTTATCCATGAAGAAATTGTTTGTCCGGACTTAGAACTTGATTCTGATGGATATGCAAGATGGGCATTTACAATTTCTGATGATTATCTTGTGCAACCAATTGTTCAAGTTGTAGATATTAATGGAACAGTTGTTCATCCACTTATTCAATACAGTGCAACATTAAAAAGATTTATCATCAGTATTAAAAGTAATTCTGGTGCACCAGTTAATGATGGTGCTTATACTGCTGTATTATTTGGTAGAAATAGAGGAACAATAGATGATACGGATGTTGTTATGGAAGTTCATAATAGTCCGATCTTGGTCCCAGCTGCAGATAAAGGCTGGTTAGCAACTTGGAAAATTGAATTTGCAAAACAATTCGTAACTCCGCCGATTATTCAATTCCAAATGGGTAGTTCCGGTGTTAAGACTGTTGATGTTACTGATATTGTAATTGATTCATCTAATAAATTTGCAACAATTACTATTAAGTATAATGAAATTCTTCCATCGTCAATCTTCCATGCTATTGTAATAGGTCGGGATATTAATGGTCACCTCGATGAAGATGATATTGTTAAACCTTCATATGGTCGTGTATTATTATTCAAATATAATGGAACTGCTAAAACACTTAAACTAGTAAAGGTTATTAAATCACCACATGAAGTTCAATATGGTAGATTTGGTACAGCAGTTGAATTTGATGAATATGGAAATATTTTAATCTCTGCTCCTGGGGAACAACATGATACACAGATTGGTTATACTGAACAAAATTTCGAGATCTATCCTGTATATACTTCTGACAACTATCTTAAATTTACCTCACGCGGAAGAGTTTATGTGTTCTCTATTGAAAAATTGGTTGAGAGTGAAATGCATAACCTTGTTCAACCAACTCAAATCCTTTCCAGTAAATACCTCTTTAGCACGGTAAGTTATCAAAATAAAACCTGGGGAGAACTTAGTGATTATTTCACTTCTAATTCACTATACACAATTAAAGATAAAGATACTGGCGGGGTGAAAATTAATGAAGGTTTTTCAACTATTCAAGCTTATCAGGAATATTATAATTTCAATTACGAATATGATTTCTCATATAAGTTATTATTCCCGACACCATATTCAGAATTTGATTTCAAGAATGGTAATTCAGGAAATGATACTATTGCTATTGAATATAAAAAGGTTTATTCTACATATAATATCGAAGAACAATATGGCTCAAGTATTTCATACAATAGCGGAAACCTATTAGTCGGCGCACCATATTTTAGAAATAATACAGGTATTGTTGAAATGTGGAATTATAGTAAAGCTGATGGAAAATATGTATATTCAGCAGCTTTGAAAAATCCGCAAAATAATACAAATGGGTTATTTGGTTTATTCCTCGAAATGGGAACTAATTACTTCTTGGCAACTCGACGGGCTTCTTCAGCTCGGCAAAGTGTAGGTGTATACAATTATAAGAATGGTAAGATCATTGATAATGATATTGAATTATCAGGTCGTAGCAAAGAAATTTCCTTTGGTGAATCTATGGACTCTGTTGCAGAAACATTTGTAATTGCAGCACCTAAGGAAGGTTATATCTATCGCTACCATATTAACACATCATTGGAAGATGAAAAACCTATTTCTATTATTCAAGAATTAAGCTTAAAGAAATTTGGTATTAGTAAAGCAGACTCAACTATTTCCATTAGCGATGACAAGATTCTTGTAACATATAATTCATACGGGCCGAAATGTGAAAAATATGTAAATAAAATAAAAATCGATGACGAATGGAAAGAAATCGGACTCGTTAACTTTGGAGCCGGCGCAGTTGTTCAGTTTACATTAGTCGGAGGCCAATACACAGTTCAGTAACATATATGGAGTATACACAACAGATCGAATTAAAAGAAGTAATTGCTAATGATGAAGCAATTTTCTTTAAGGTTAATGTTAACGGCGAAGATCGAGTTTTCGTCGGACAACAGAATAGTAGATTTGATTTGGAGCCAGAACAAAATCTGTCCTCTGTTGAACAATCCGATAAATTATCAGCTAAATTAAAAATTGCTGAATCCTTTCAAAAATCTTACTTAGTGGATAAGCCGGTTCAATATCAGGAAAATGTTAAAAAGGACGTTATTATCCCAGCAGCAGTTTCGAAAGAAATTGTTCAGCTTGGTAATTACCTATATTCACTCTCTAAAGAGACTAATAACTCGGTCCTATATCTGCTTTATAAAAATAGATTAATTAACCGGTATGTTGATGATAAGATGCATTGTATCTATTATGATATAGATCTTAGTAATGAAAAGTTTAAAGATTTAATAGACTCGGGTGCTTCAAGAATATTAAAAGGAGAGAACGGTCCACAGAAAAATCAATATGATTATCCTGGTCTAATATCAAACTTTAACTTAGAAGAACTTGATAAGGATAAAAATAAAGGCAAATACCTAGTATATGCTCTAGAGAAAACCTGGGTTAACCCGGATGCTAAAGAAGATAAAAAACTTTCCGAATATAAAAATATGGAAGGTGCTATCGATGCTTTAGAAGATGGTATTTCAGTAAAGAGTTCTTTAGAAGCAATGCCATATAACCTAATCTATGAATATGGCGACGAGCGGCAATTTGAAACTGATGCCTCGAATGTATATGCAGACTTTATTCATCTAAAGAATTCATTATCGCCGTTCTTTAATGTAGAAGTAGAAGATGATTATAAATTCCGGCTTTGGAGAAAATTCCAAAGAGTTGGAACTACTAGCAATAGTTGTATATACACGGTATATTCTTTAGACACACCAAAAACAGTATCAAAAACTTTAAATGCTAAAGCTGGTCGGTTAAACGTTGGTAATAATAACCCATATGAAGATCATTTACCAGAAACATCATATTATGATAGCGTTGGTTCTTTAGCTGGTTCTTTAGTAAAAACAAAGGTTGCTTATAATCTTGATAAATTAGGTTTTACTGTTCATCTTGATACACCCCGCCGCGATTTAGTAGATCGGTTTATGTTCTCTTATCAACGGCGAGTAAGATCTGATGCCAATGAAGAAGAAACACATTTACTTTATAATACTGAACAGTTTTTCCAATGGTTAGTTGATACCAGTGATAACACGTTTTACTGGAAACCGCAGGAAGGTATTAAATACCCCGCTAATACAAAATTTAATCTCTTTAACGATTTTACTAAAAAGGGTGATGGTTATATAACTACAGTAGAATGTCTTGAAACTCCTACTGATAAAGACGGTCGATATGTTAACACTGTTATAGTTGATGAACCATTAGATTTTGAAATACCTCCATTTGTTGAAGCATTTCATTTTAACTATGATGCTGGCGCATTTAGCCGTATCATAGATTATAAAGAAGTTAAACACCCCGATGGAACTATTGAAATGGAAGGCATTTGGTCAACGCCCGCTGATTTCGTTGAAATTTATCGAGAAAAAGAATTCATACCTTATACTGGGGCTACACCTGCGCCGATTATCAACTGGGAAAAAGTTAGTAATGAAGGTGGTTATGAATATGATGCATTTACTCTAGATTACTCCGAAAAAGGAATTGAAACAGGAAAAGATTCACAGATATTTCCTCATAAGACTATTGTCGAAAATCAAGAATCTACAGAAGTCCTTAGCGATAATTGGGCACATACTAAACATTGGTCTATTAAATTATTTGAAGGTGTTGAAGAACAAAAGAATTGGATTTATGATGTATTAGATTGCCGAGTAGATAGTGAAGGTAATCTAATTCGCGAATCATTCAAGCCATATATACGTAAGATTTCCGATACAGAAACAGAAGAACTTAAATTAACTGCAGAAGAAGCCGAAAAACTATTTCCGAGTGAAACTGCTGTTATGGAATCATATAAGTTTTCATATCCAACTTATAATGATATTAAAAATGCAGTAATTGTTGATGATGAAGGACATGATAAAGATTATACAGCAAAGGAGTTTGAGAAACTTGATACTGCTACCAAAGTTAAGTTCTTATTAAACAAGCTTTGGAAGAATATGAGCCGTGATACTAAAGGACAATTGATCCATAGTAATAATTATCCGGATATTTCCAATCCGCAGCTTTGTAATGTAAATGGCGATAACACTATAGGCCGAGATGCAACTTCATTAAATGACGTCATTGCCGCTCTTGACTTTTATGCAAATTATAAGATGTATTGGAAGAAAGGTGATCGAGTTCAATATACTAATTACCGGGTTTCTCCATACAAAACTACATTACGCGAAAATGATTCATCAGCCAATATGAATCTTTATTATGGTAATTCTTTAGATGGACAAAGAATTCCTTACTTTGCAACACCATTTGAAATAAGAAAAGCGATTGGAAGTTCCACTAATTTAATTGATCGTGATCCAGAACTTACTAACTTTAATACAGAAGTTTCATTAATCGATTTATTCGGATTATCGATTGGCGGTGTATCAGTTGAAGATCGAGCCAATTTAGAAAGTCGAATTGCTGCGTTCTTTAGCAAAAATAAAACCGATATATTAAGTGTCGATTTAGTAGTATCCCTTAAAGATAGACGTGAACAGAATTTGTTTAATATTGAAGTATTTCTTAATGGCCAACTTGTTAATTCTACAGAATATTCAGTAGACGACGATAACCGAGAACTAATAATGAATACAATCAATAATGTTTACAATATTCGTTTTTGGATATTCGGTAAGAATAAAGTAGTAACAGAAACTAAAGAAAGTGGAGAGGTTATTAATAAGGTGGCATATGCCGCACCATTTAATTATACAAATATTTCAATGTGGAATTATCCGATTTCACTTGCACAGTCACAGCAAATTCGTCGTAAAGTTCTAGAACGTAATTCGTTAGATAGTGTATGTGCTGACATCTATGCTATTGTCGATGAAATCTTTACTAAGGTTCCAAAGTATGATAGCGCCGATATAACCTATAGCAAAACATTTAATCTTAACTATTATAAGGTTTCATATGATTATGCATATGATAGAGAAGATGATGAGTATGATAGCTTACAAAAGCTATTCAAGGTTCAAGATTTCGAATTTGTCGATCGAATCTATGGTTTGAATAAATTAAGTGGTGCTAAAGATAGAAAAAGTAATCTCTATTCTATCCGTATTAAGAATAGTGGATTTGCTATTACTGGTGATGAAACTGAAGAAGAGAAAGAATTCAAAACTACAGTAAGTTCTATGTTATCAGCCGCAGTTAATACAATCTGTGAAAAGGTTCAGCCGATTAATACAAAACTTTACTCAGTTATCATCGATTCCTAAGCTTTCTTTTTACCTTTGATGCGGCGGACAATCTTATCTGGCATTTTAATACCATTAGGATCTTGATATCCTTGTTTGGTTTTAACTACTGCCATTTCGGCTGGGTCTGAGGTTAAATGTTTGACTTCTGGAATTACCGCGGCATTGTTATCGAGTGGTTTTCCATTAAAATCATAGAGGTTTTTATATTCTTTTAATTTATAATTTTTTTTAGCACAGTACTTCTTAAGTTTTTCTACATATTTTGTGCTTTCTTCAGAAAATAATTCATCATATAACTGGGGTTTAATCAGTTTAATTTCATCCTTTATACGATCAATATCACAATGGCCGAAGTGTGCAGCGATAATATCAGATTTACGATAAGGACCAACTGAAAAGAAAATTTTAAACTTAGGAATTTCTGAAGTTTGAATAAACCTATTTGTTGTAAGAATTGAAGAGAAGGTTAAATCTTCATGCCGGTCGTATTGAAACATCATTTTATCAAATACATCAGACTCTGTAGAATTTAAACATGACACTCCGGCTTTACTAAGTGCATATGCCATACCATTAGCAGTTCTAGCATGTGGCATATTTTCATTAGTATTCTCAAACCGTTTAATAAATGTAAAGTCCGCACCGATTTCAATCGGATCAAGAAAACATTCAGGACGGAAAATCATTGTATCAGAGTCAACTTTAAGGATACAATCATATCCTTTTTCATTTAACATTTTATACACTGACTTAATTCCGAATATTGCTTCAGCGCCGTGTAATGATTTACAACGATTAAAATCGGCAATAATTGGCGTTACCCAAGAAGGAAGAGGAAAGTCG
>CAVIPP010000008.1:4899-29256 GCA_963644615.1 Oscillospiraceae bacterium | reverse complement strand
CATTAGCAATTGCTTCCTGACGAGATATATATCCATTATTCCTTTGAATGATGGTTTCAATTACGTTCATGCATTTTATATTAATTCGTTACACCTTTTGCAAAATCAGTAAAACAAATTTATCAAATATAGACAACATTAAATGATGCTTACTTCTAGTCACTTCTAGGTTTACTACTACCTACTACTAACCTCGCTTTTCTTTTTTCGAAGTTATCAATATTTGGATAATTTAACTAGGTTATGATTGCTTATATATGTTGGATGACTCTTATTGTTATCACTTATCAATAATTCTTTTTTTATTAAATTAGCTAAGATGCTTTTCTTAAAATATGTTGATGAGGAAATGCCTAACATTTTAGCTATCTCTGATGCGGATTTATTATTCACATAGCAAAATGAAAGAATGCTCAAATCGCGCGGCGATAGAGTTACATCATCCACGAATACGTCTGGAGAATCGTTTTCTTCGTCGATTATACCTTTTGAATAATTAAGATTTGCTAACGTTAGTACGAAATGGTTTTGGTCCGAAGTTATAAAAGGCTTATGATTCACATCTTCGTGATAATATTCTTCAGCGATTAAATCGAAACCGCTTCCTTTGTTTTCGACATAATGTATCGCTTCTAGAGTTCTAGCAATAACCTCATTTCGTCGTTTAGGAGATATTGAAGCGATATTTGTCTCCCTTGTCACTCGTGAAACGCCTAAGAGCGAACCAGGGGAAACGATTTCTAAACGGTCAATATAGACATCGATTTCGATAACTGATGTAGTTAGATAATAGTTGCGATGACATAGAGCGTTGCATATGCCTTCTCTAAGCGATCTTATAGGGTAGGGCGAAATGTTTTTTCTTCCCGAGTCAGTTTTATACCACGATCCATCAAAATGGCTTATAAGATATTCGCTACTTTGGTCTATGACATCGATTATTGAACCTATGAATGTTTTAGGTGCGAATATGAGTCGTTCACCTTTATTGATTGATGGATAAAAAGATACATCTATTCGACATAGTTTTGAGATGCAATCATCTTTGAATAATAATGCACCTTGAGATAACTTGTTCTCGGAGTTGATAAATCCAATAGAAATTAATTGTTTACTCGATAGTTTATTTCCTGTATTTTGAATCGCTGCATTTTGAAGTTTCGTGAAGTCTTCTTCTTTATATATTTCGCATGTGAGCAAAGAATCGTAGCTCACTTGCTCACTTAATAGAACAAGACTTCGTATTTCCTCCGATGAGGCAGAACGCGTTAATCCAAAATCGCGGACAAAAATGAGTGATGCTCTATCGATGTGAACAAAGACTGGTTTAATCATAGAAGCATCGATTTCGATTTTTAATATATATCTAGTTTCATTACCTTTGATAGGGATTGGTACAACGCGATAAGAAATCATCGGCTCTAGTCTTTGCTTTATCTCTTGATGAAGAAGTAGCACTTGTTTATCAGCTTCGTTATTATCTAAGGATACGATATCGTGTGTTTTGTTATTTACCCCGACAAAAAGTTGACCACCTTCCGAGTTCGCGAAAGCGGCAATTGTCTTTAACCACGATAATTGTTTGTCATCGTTTAAGATGCCTTTGAATTCAATATTCTTTGTTTCCAAGTTTATTCCTGGATATAAATCTTCAAATTTCATAACCTCACCTCGTAACTAATATAACATATTCTAGCATTTACTTCTAGTCACTTCTAGGTTTACTTCTACCTACTTCTACCTTTACTTCTAGCCGCTTCTAGGTTTGGTTCTAATACTTCGAAGTAGTGAAATATTTCGATAGTATCGTAATATTATTCTAATAAGGCTCATAAAGATGTGCTCATTTGGCTTATTCAATTACCTTTACAGCCTTTTGAGGAAATTGATGGCGGTTGTTATTAATCTTCACGCAATAACATTAGAGCATGAAAATTTAAATCTTCCTTCTTAATTCCTTCAAGGATGAATAATTGTTATTTTCGGCCTCATTTTGACTTGAACCACTCAATTATCTTTAACTTTCTCTATGATAATTGATACTTTCAATGGAATTTTGACTTGAACCACTCAATTATTATTGATAAATTGATTAAAATATTTTAATCTAATTTTGATGGAGGTGACGTTATGGAAATTATTGGACGAGTCAAGGAAATAAAGGAATTAACTTCTCTTTATGAAAGTGGTAAACCTGAACTTATCGCAATCTATGGAAGGCGACGTGTCGGTAAGACATATCTAATTGATACTTTATTCAAAGACAAAATTATTTTTTCTCATACCGCGATTTCACCTGATGATCTTAAAAGCAGAGAACTAACAAAATTAAAGGTTCAATTGGATGCTTTTTATGGCTCACTTTTATCTAGAGGAATGAAGATTGATAAAAAACCTGAAACATGGATTGAAGCATTTTCTCTATTGATTCAATTTTTAAAGAACAAAAATGATGGAAATAGACAAGTTGTCTTTATCGATGAATTGCCATGGCTTGATACAACGCGTTCTAATTTTATCGGGGCGTTTTCTTGGTTTTGGAACGAATGGGGATGCAAGCAAGACAATTTAATGGTCATCGTCTGCGGTTCAGCGACCTCGTGGATTATGAATAATTTAATAAATGCCCACGGAGGGTTATATAATCGATTGACTTATAGCATTAAGCTTACCCCGTTCTCATTAAAGGAAACAAAAGATTTTTTAAAGAGCAACAATATTAAAACGACAAATTATAAAGTTACTTTAATTGACATGATATTAGGGGGAATTCCATATTATTTGTCCTATTATAAAGATAATAAAACCATCAATGAAAATATCGATATGTTGTTTTTTAATGCTGACGCAAAGTTAGCGTTAGAATTTGACAATCTTTTTAGCTCGACATTTGATAATGATAAATTAGCTAAAAAATTAATTATTGCATTAGCTAAACGAGGAAAGGGTTATACGAGAAAAGAATTGTTAAAATCGTTGAATATGTCAGATGGAGATGCTGTTGGGAAAACGTTAAAAGCTTTAATATATAGCGATTTCATCATCGAATATGTTCCTTATTTAGAGAGCAAGAAAAATAAGTACTATAAGGTTATTGATCCGTTTTGCTTATTCTATTTAAAATTCGTCATGAATCAAAAATCTTTAAATGATAATCTATTCAGCGATTTAGATAATTCGCTTTGGGTTGGCTGTTCTTTTGAGAATTTATGCTTATATCATTTTGCGAATATTAAACAAGCTCTCGGAATTAAAGGCGTTAAGACATTGCAGTTTTCCTGGTGCGTTGATGATGATAAAGGCTCACAAATCGATTTAATCATCGAACGTAAAGACAATATCATTTCTTTATGCGAGATGAAATTTTATAACAAGGAATTTAAAGTTGATAAGGAATATCACTTCAATCTGATGAACAAAATAGATAAGCTTAATTCAGCTATTAGTAAGAAATACACCGTCATGCCTGTTTTAATTACGACATTCGGCTTAGAAAAAACACTTTATTACGATGATTTCGCCTCGGTGATTACGTTAGACGATTTGTTTATTTAATCGGCTTCATATAGAAACGCCCATACACCTGATTTAGGCTTGTGACGTTGATAAAGCTCGTTGGATCAACTTCTTTAAGAAAGTGGATAACGCTTCTAAGTTCGGTCGTGGATATAACTAGATAGATAATTAATCTATCGTTCCCAGAATAGGCACCTTTACCTTTGATGACCGTGGCTCCATGAGGGACATTAGCTAACAATAATTTTGGTAGATTATCATTTTCCGTGATGATTTGTAGTTGCACCTTTTTATTACGGACATTGATCAAATCGATGATGACCATGCATTCGACAAGATAGATGACGGAGAAAAGGATGCCACATAATGAACCCACCCAAGAGATGAAATGAGCATCGCCGATGACATAGTCATATCCTTGGAAGCCCGTAAGAGTGTAGAAGGTGACGATGATAACGCCATTGATGATGGCTCCATATGGGCCAGCATTTTTGCTCTTTCTAAGCGCAAGATAGTAGGCGACGACATCAAATCCTCCCGCGGAGGTATCAAACTTAAAGGCGATCGCGCTGCTGAGGCCAGTTGTTAGTCCAGCGAATAACGCTCGCGCTAATATGCCTCCATTCGCGTTAATAAATCTAGCTATTTGTTCAAAGAATTCGCCTTTAAACACATTGGTGAAGATAAAGACTGATGCGACATTGACAATCGTGAAGATGGTAAAGCGTTTACCAACGCCTTTAAAGGCGAGGATGACAAGGGGAACATTTACTGCTAGATAGCAGATGGAGAAGATGAGGTTATGATTTTCCTCGACCTTCACGCCACATAATTCAAAGACTAAGGCGATCGTTTGGGCTAGACCGGATGAACCTCCAGAGACGAAGTCGCGGATGTTATCGATGCCAGGTCGCATAAAGCAGACAACTCCAAAAGCAAATATCATGGCTGAGATGACCGACATGATAAATGCAATGATGTATTCAAGTGATATCTTTAACCATAGATGGTCATAGAGGAATGATTCAATTTTTCTTTTCGTGCGTTCTTGTTTGTCCATAATTATGTGCTCTTTGAAATAAAGCATATCTATTTTGCCTTACTTTTAATTATTTTTTTACTATTTTTTAATGAAGTTAATAAAATGGGTCTGCCGTATTGGTTATTAGATGATAATTCTATGAGATGAAATACTCATCTGCTTTTAGATATTTGATATTTTTATCTTTCTATTATTGCCAATTGTTATTGTTCTTTTAAATTCCGCCATAACCTTCGAGCCCTTTCGTCAATAAATTATCGAGTCCAACATAAGTTAAACCGTATTTATCCATGGTATATTCCATGTTTCCGAGCAAGGCGACGATGTGAGGGATGTTTCGTTGTGATTTAATTAGGCGCTCAATTTCTTCATCACTATTTTCAAATATGAGTTTGACAACAACATATTTGTCATAATTGCTTATAAGAAAACCACGGTTCACTTCAATTCGAACCCTTTTGCTATCTTTTGTTACGTATTGATATGATATGGCTTTTTTAACTTTTAATCCATCGTATATCATTTTTGATACGAAGAACGCTTCCCTTTTTAATTTATATTTTTCTTCATACGAAAGAGATGAATTATCGATATCGCGAATATTGACTGGATAGTAAATATATCCGCATGTCAATTCATTCATTTTATTTATATCTATCCTCGGTAAGCGATAAAGGATATTGTAATTAACTAAATATTCAACGATTTCAATAAGTGATGTTAATGTCATCGTTGTATCTATATTTTTATATATGTTTCTATATGTAAGCATTTGACCTGCATGCGCGAGTATATACGTATAAATCTTATTAATATCATCAGTTAAATAATTTATTGGTTGAACAGTTATATCTTCTTCATCTCCATAGAGAAATGGCGGTAAAAAGAAAGTGTTATATCTTCCACGTACTAAGGTGTCTTTTCTTTTGAGTTTATATGAGACGTTGACATTGGATGTTATAAAACCAGTTAATGATGAACAATTATAGAAAGAATTAATAATTGCCTCTGGAGCGGAATAATAAAATAAATCATGTATTAAAACGATAGTTGGATTGTCGTTTGATATTTCTTTTAGCGAAGACAATAACGGCAACAAATTGTTTTTGTATTTTATTATCGGTTCAATCGTTATTATGTGATGATTAGGAAATAGTTCATGCAATTTATTCTTTAAATCATTGAATAAAAATTCCTTGTTAGGGTAGCCTTCATAGCATTGGATGATGTTTGATTTGCCACTTCCAATATATTTTGTGAGACGATTAATCAATTCGTGACGTTTCATAGCTTGGTTTTAATAGACAAAAATGTGTTTTGCAAACTTTTGTCTAGAAGTAGGCTATTAAACAACTAGACAATTTTATGCATTGCAAACTTTTGTCTAGATTTACTCAATCGTAATAGGCTGTAATTTTGAATCTTGATCTTTTGGTTTAAAAAATCATTTCATATGCAAACGAAGACAAGCGAATAATTCCTTAAGAATAGGTAAATTAAAACTTTAAATGTTGAATACGATGTCACAAGAAATGTCACAAGAAATGTCACAAGAAAAGCTACAGAAAAAAATGTTATTGAATCACGTTTAAATGAATTGACGGAACTAGAAAAGCATATCCTAGCCTATATTGAAAATAATCCAACTATCACAAGAAACGATTTGTCATTATTGACAGGAAGAACATCAAGGCATATTCAAAGAAGCATAAATGATTTAAGAAAACTAGGTTTTATAATTAGAATTGGCTCCACAAAGAAAGGTTATTGGAAATTAAACAAATAGGGCATTTTGGGGAATTATCCTATCAATTTAGTGAGATAAAGCCCCAAATCCTATGTGTTGAGGTCGATTTTGGGGAATTATCTCGACTTCCTGCTCTTTAGATTAAGAATGATTTCGTGTACTTTCTAAATAGATTATGAATGATATGATTAAGTGAATTAACGCTTACATTTTTTATCTTTAATTCTCTCATCAGATTTTCTGACCTAGGTATGAGATTTTCTATTGGGGAATTAGAAATATTCTCCATCGCGTAGCTGAGATAATCTTCAACAACTAATCCATTTGCTCTTGCGGTTTGAATAATAGTAAATAGTCTTCCTGATATTTCGGCCCCTTTTCTGTTTTACAGAACAAGACATTTCCTTTCATTATCGTGAATGGTTTTATCGCCCTTTCAGTAATTTAGCCGAATTCAGGATAATTGGCCGAGCGCGCGATAAAACCATTCGTTATGTGTCGTAAGAACTTCTTATTTTCAAAATCCATCACTGGAGCGGAAGCATCTGCTGTCATCATGAGCGTCCTTCAAACAGCAAAGGAAAACGGCATTGAACTTAGATCATATCTAGAATATCTATTAGCAAATATGTATAAGGATAAACAAGCAAATATTGATAACTATTTGCCATGGTCGGATGACATGCAGAAGAAATTCTCAGTTTTTAAAGATAAAAAGATATAAATAGCAAGAAATATTAAGACGTTAATAATTTACGGTTACGAATTTGTAAAGATATTATCAAAAAATATTTAAACAAAAATTGACATCACGGCAAGGTTTTTTAAAACCATCAAGGATGGAATAAAATATTATTGCGTCGATAACGGGCTTTTATATATTAACTGTGATGAGGAAAGAAAGAAATGACCAAATTACATTTGAGAATACTATCAATATTCATTTAAGAATTTTGGGTCACAAACCTATAGGAAAGGTGTTATTGACTAATAAGAATAAAAGGGATGGGGAAATTGATTTTGCTTATTCCTTAAAAGAAGATGATTACCATATTCAAGTTACTTATGAACTACATGATGGGAATTATGATAGTGAAGTTAATAACCTTCTTAAATTTAATGATAATTCAAAGAAGATTCTTATATATCGATTAGATGAAACAAAACGATGGATAGGTAACAATGAATATGTTGATTGCGAATCATATTTACTTAGCTAGCTTTTAACAGGCGTTATTCACTCATCGATTTCATGGAAATATGATTGCGTTTGGATGAACAAAGCATATTCCACGAAACAACTTTTTATACCACTTTTATATAAATAAACATATAATAACTTTCGACATGCAAAAAAGTAGTGACGTTATTAAGACTTTAAGAATGGCTCAAAGGATATATCTTCCTTTTAAGCGACTCATTGGCTTCTTTGGTTCTATTGTTGGTATCATCTTCTGCATCGTCCTTCTTTGGTGGTGGGTGTTTCCTATCAATGCGATTGTTACAAAGGGACATCCGGTGTTTGCTCATCATCGCATTGGCAAAGATGGTAAACCATTTAGAACTATTAAATTTAGAACGATGACTCTTGATGCAAATCCTCATCTATCATCTAGAGATAAGAAGGCTAAGGAGAATATAACTAAGTTTGGTAAGTTCTTACGTTCATCTTCAATTGATGAAACACTTCAACTAATAAATATCTTTCTAGGACAAATGGCCTTCATTGGTCCTCGACCATTAATTGATATGTGCGATGATCAAATCACCATTGAAAAGAGAAAAGAAAATGGTTCGATTCATCTTCGACCAGGGTTAAGTGGTTATGCTCAATTACACGGAAGAGCGTCATTAGATCCAATTACTAAGGCAGATTTAGATGGCAAGTATTATGATAGCTTCTCATTTCTTATGGATGTGAAGTTGTTTGTTTTAACGATATTTAAGATAATGCGGGGGGGGGCAACTAAATAGACACAATTTAAACTTTTGTTCATTTTATAGACTCGCCTTCTTGGGAGTTATAAGATGAACAAGAAGCAAAGAGTTTATTTAAAGGTAAAGAGAATGATTGGTTTCTTTGGTTCTATTGTTGGTATCATCTTCTGCGTTCTTCTTCTTTGGTGGTGGGTGTTTCCTATCAATGCCATTGTTACAAAGGGACATCCGGTGTTTGTGCAACAAAGAATAGGGAAGAATAAGAAGGTATTTGGTTTAATTAAATTTAGATCGATGAGATTGGACGCTAATCCGAATTTAGCGCCATCAGAGATGAGTGAGAAAGAGCAAAAGAATATGAAGACACCATTTGGTGAATTCCTTAGGAAGACATCAATTGATGAAACACTTCAACTAATAAATATCCTTCTAGGACAAATGGCGTTCATTGGTCCTCGACCAGGAGCGGCGCATAACGAAGAATATCTTGTTAAATGTCGAGATAGATACACTCCTAGTGCATATGATGTTAGACCAGGGTTAGGAGGATACGCTCAAACGAAGATGAATAGAGACCATAACCCAGAAGAAAAAGCTAAATGGGATTCATATTATGTTAGTCATATATCACTATGGATGGACATCAAGGTATTTGTATTTACTGTTCTAGGGATATTTAGAAGTGAGAAGGGGAGATAATTTAGTTTTTATTGAATTTTTTAACATTAAGAGCTATAAAATAAATGAAATTATTATCTGATAAAAAAAATATATTATTTGGCTTAGTTTTTTCATATGTCTCGCTCGCCATTTCTCTTATTGGTTCTTTTTTTATTACCCCAATCATTCTTAATAATGTTGGAGATAAAAACTATGGCTTGCTTTCTTTTTGCAATTCAATTACATCGTGGCTTTCTATTATTTCTACATCTCTAGGCGCATCATATATTTATTTTGCAAATAAAGAAAAAAAAGAAAACGGCAATATATCGCAAACAAATACTATTTTTTCGAAAATGCTTTTTTTATTAAGTGGATTAGTTGCGTTGCTATCACTTGTAGTATTAAGAATTATGAACATTAGTGGTTTTCAGTTTAGCAATTATGGGGTAGAGGATAATCACATTATTTTAATTCTTCTATTAATTTCTAGTTTGAACGTAGCTGTAACAATCTTTTTTTCAGCATTTACTTTGTATAATAATTTGACTAAAAGTTACACTTTCGTGCGAGGGGTTCAAATTGTTTTATCAATTTTGAGTTATGGATTAAATTTATTGTTTGCTTGCACCATTAAATCAATAATACCTATAGCATTAATATCTGTAGGTAGTGCCTTAATTAATGGTATCTTTAATTTTTTGTATGCAATTAAAGCAAAAAACATGCATTTTGCAAATACAAAATTAATGGATAAAAAAACTAATTTATCCCTAATTGTGAAATATTCAAGCATTATTCTCATTTCTACAATTATAGTTAACTTAGATTCTAACCTTGATAAAACTTTATTGGGCTTGATGGTTAATGCTGAATCTGTAGCGATGTATCAACTTTCAATAACATTTTCAGCGCACCTTCTTGTTCTTTCGTATTCTTTTACTGAAGTAATGCGCCCAACAATTTATGAACTTTATAGAAACGAAAAAATAGATGAAGCAAATGCTTTGTTTTTAAAAATAAGCAAAGTTCAGACTATCGTAGTGCTATTAATTATTGGCGGTTATTTATCTTGTGGCTATCACTTTGTTACTTTTTGGATCGGTAGTGAAAGAATAGACGTTTTTTATTACTCAAGTGCATTATTTTTATCAAGCATTGTACCTCTTACAAAAAGCGTAGATGGCGAAGCTTTAAAAGCTACTAATTTACATAAAAAAACTATTGTTTTAAGCATTGCTAGTATAACAACAAATGCCATTATATCTATCGCTTTACTTCTTTTGGTCGACCACAAGTATGCAATTTGGTCGTGCATTATTGGAACAATTATTGCAAAAATATTGTTTGGTTGGATTATCACCCCAATTTATATTTATAAAAAAATTAAGTTACCAATTAATCAATATTATCTAAATCTTCTAAAAAATATTATATTAACTGCTATCGCTATAGTACCAGCGATAATAATATCAATATCGTTGAATAATGTTACCATGAAACTTGTTTTCAAGGTACTTATTGAGGGTTCGATATTTGTGTTGATTTATATGATTGAAATGGCAATATTTGAAAGAAAAACCTTAAAATATCTCTTTTCTACATATCTAAAAAAATAATATTTAGTATGTTCCCTCATTTATTATTTCAATATGTTCATATTTATCGTTATTCCATAGCGCGGCAACGACTGTTCCGCTAGACTTCGGCGAATAAAGTGATGTACATTTTGATAAAAGATAAATTGATTCCAAATATTTTATATTGTTATCAACCATGCTTTGTTTACTTTTTTTAACCTGAGAAGCTTGTGAAAAAGCATTAAGTGATAAAATTCCAGTATCGTTTCTTAAACGTTCATTATGCAAAAATCTATCTCCAAAATATTGTTTTAATTTTTCTTCTACAAAGGTTGTTTCATATTCAGCATAAAGATAATCGCATCCCCATTCCTTCATTTTTTTATCTAGTTCAAAACACAATTCATCAATCGATGGTTGCCTTGGATGGCCTTCAATTTTGACCATATTTGGGTTTTGACTTTCATTATCTCGCTCATTCGCTAAAACAATATAACCTTCTCTGATATTTGTTCCAAGAATTCTTTTTCCTTTAAAAATTGATGAATATTTTTCATAGAAACGTTTTGATAAATCATCATTTAAATGCAAATAACGATTATGGATAGGAAGTACCCTCCGTATAATATCTTTATTTAATTCATTTGAATGGAAAAAGGGCTTTGCTGATTCCGGCAAGAATGCATAACTAAGTGTAACGTACTTGCTTTGAAGCACTTCGCTCATAGAATAATTAGAAAAAGGTTTAAAATAATAATCCCATGCATTAATTTTCAATACGCCATCATAGCAGTTATGTATAAGATTAAAATGCTGTGTATACATATCCATTACCGGGATTATTTTCCCTTCTTGTATTTTATCATTGTTGTCAATTAAATGACCAAGTGCGTGAAGATAACATGATAATAGTCCAGTTGCATATGCATCGCGTCTACAAACAAAAAAATGCTTATCTTTATTTAACTTTCCGTAACTGACATTATGTTGACGAGCAGCTCTTATTTGTTTAAATTTTTGTTTGTCGGTGAAAAAAATTTTTATAACACGAAGTTTACCCCTCACTTTTGACGGTAATAATTTTCGATATAATCTTTTAATCATGATGTAACGATCCATTTCTAAAATTATTTCAAATTAGCAACATTTATCATAAAATAATTATATTCATTTCTTTCATTTTGAAATTAAAATTTTATCAATTAAGGAATATATGCATATATGAAAGTTGTATTATTAGCGGGTGGTCTTGGCACTAGAATAAACGAAGAATCGCAATTCAAACCGAAACCAATGATTGAGCTTGGTGGTAAACCAATTATTTGGCATATTATGAAATCTTTTTCTTATTATGGTTTTAATGAATTTATTGTATGTGCTGGTTATAAACAAGAATATATTAAGAAGTGGTTTGCTGATTATTTTTTAAGCAATAGCGATATTACCTTTGACTATACCACCAATAAAAATAAAATGATTGTGCACCAATCTAACTTAGAACCCTGGAAAGTAACAATTATTGATACGGGCGTAAACACTATGACTGGTGGAAGAATTAAGCGCATCAAAGATTATACCGGCAACGAACCTTTTTTCATGACATATGGCGATGGTGTGTGTGACGTTAATATACAAAAATTGTTAGATTTCCATTTGTCACATCGAAAGATTGCTACCTTAACTGCTGTCAGAATCGAACAAGATAAGGGCATCCTTGATGTAGGTGGAGATAATGCTGTCAAATCTTTTAGAGAGAAAAATGTTTCTGATGGCTCTCTTATTAATGCTGGATTTATGGTACTAAATCCTGAAATATTTGATTATTTAGAAGATGACACAACTGTTTTTGAAAAAGAACCACTTGCAAAGTTGGCTCAAGAAGGCCAATTGATGTCGTATATTCATAAGGGTTTTTGGCAATGCATGGATAATCTAAGAGAAAAAGCAATGCTTGAAAAACTTATTGAATTAAATAAAGCTCCTTGGGTTAAATGGGATAAATAAAAATGAAAGTTGATTTAGGGTTTTTTAAAAATAAAAGAGTATTTGTTACTGGTCATACCGGTTTTAAAGGTAGTTGGCTGTGCAAGATTCTTTCAGATGCTGGGGCCATCGTAACTGGTTATTCTTTAAAACCTCCTTCTAGCCCTTCTCTATTCGAGATAGCTGAAATTAACGAATTGGTCGATTCTTATATCGGCGATATTTGCGATTTTAAACATTTAAAAAAAGTATTCGATAATTCCCAACCAGAAATTGTTTTTCATTTAGCGGCTCAACCGATTGTAAGAGATTCATATAAAAATCCAAAAGGAACTTATGAAACAAATGTCATTGGAACAATTAATGTTTTAGAGTGCATTAGGCTTTCTAAATGCGTTAAATCATTTTTAAATGTAACTACTGATAAGGTCTATGAAAATAACGACATAGACGGGCATGCTTTTCAAGAAGAAGAAAAACTTGATGGATATGATCCTTATTCAAATTCAAAATCTTGTTCTGAACTTGTCACTCATTCATATAAGAAATCATTTTTAAAAGATGTTGCTGTTTCTACTGCCCGAGCTGGAAATGTAATTGGAGGCGGTGATTTTGCTCACGATCGAATAATTCCTGATTGTGTTCGTTCAGCAATTAAAAAGGAAGATATTTTTGTAAGAAATCCTTTATCTACTAGACCGTATCAACATGTTTTAGAACCTTTGTTTGTTTATCTTATGATTGCAGAAGAACAATATAAGAATCCATCTTTACAAGGTTGGTACAATGTTGGGCCAGATGATAACAATTGTTTTGAAACAGGTGCACTTGTTGATTTGTTTGTTAAATATTGGAGCGATGATTTAAAGTGGGCAAATAAATCTGACAACGGACCTCATGAAGCATCTTTTCTTAAATTAAATTGTTCTAAACTAAAAAATGCATTTTCATGGAAGCCAACATGGAATTTGGATAAAGCTATTGAAAAAACTGTTGAATGGACAAAGTGGTGGCTTTCTAAGAAAGACGTCAATGATATAATGGAAAAACAAATAGCGGAATTTATTAATGATGTGGAATAGTGAAGAAGAAGCTCGCAAAGAGATAAAAGAACTTGTGAAAGATTATTTTCATCAGTTTAAAGAAAACAAAAAACAATTTAAAGATGACGATCGCATTTCTTATGCATCTAGAGTATATGATGAAAAAGAGATGATGGCTTTAACTGATGCAACATTAGATTTTTGGTTGACTACTGGCCGATTTGCTGAACAGTTTGAAAAAGAATTTGCTAAGTGGTTGGGCGTTAGATATGCTCATCTAGTCAATAGTGGTTCTTCCGCGAACTTAATAGCTTTTTCTGTTTTAACTGCTCCTGAATTAAAAGAAAGACAAATTAGAAAAGGTGATGAAGTAATTACGGTTGCTTGTTGTTTTCCAACTACAATTAGTCCAATTCTTCAACATGGCGCTATTCCTGTTTTTGTTGATGTTACTATTCCTCAATATAATATTGATATAACTCAACTAGAAAAAGCTTATTCGTCCAAAACGAAAGCTGTTATGATTGCTCACACATTGGGTAACCCGTTTAATTTAAAAGCAGTGAAAGAATTTTGCGATAAGCATAGCCTTTGGCTTATCGAGGATAACTGCGACGCACTTGGAAGCAAATATACAATTGATGGGGTTACAAAATATACTGGTACTTGTGGCGATATCGGAACTTCTAGTTTTTATCCTCCTCATCACATGACCATGGGCGAGGGTGGAGCGGTTTATACAAACAATCCTCTTCTAAATAGATTAATCCTTTCCTATAGAGATTGGGGAAGAGATTGCATTTGCCCTTCTGGGAAAGATAATTTTTGTGGTAACAGATTTGATGGCGATTTTGGTTTATTGCCGCATGGATATGATCATAAATATGTCTATGGACATTTTGGTTATAATTTGAAGGTCACTGACCTACAAGCCGCGATTGGATGCGAACAATTGAAGAAATTCCCGGCTTTTATTGAAAGAAGAAAGCATAATTGGAATAGACTTCATAAAACATTAGAAGACATTCAGGATAAAATTATTCTCCCAGAACCCGCTGATAATAGCGATCCTTCTTGGTTTGGATTCTTAATCACAGTTAAAGATGGTTTTGATAGAAATAAAATCACTAATTATATTGAAAGTCATAATATTCAAACTAGATTACTTTTTTCTGGTAACATAATTAAACATCCATGTTTTGATGATATTAGGGATACCCAGTCATATAGAGTTGTCGGGCCATTATCAAATAGCGACAAAATTGTAACTAATACATTTTGGGTAGGTGTTTATCCAGGAATGAGCGATGAAATGATTGATTACATGGCCAAAGTTATTAAGGAGGCAGTTAATCAATAATATGAAATATGGAATAATAGTCTACAATCGTTCCAATACTATAAATATTGGAGATGATATTCAAATTCTAGCTATTAAAGAACTATACGAAAGAAATGGTATTTCCTTTGATGAACTCGTGAAAATCGATTTTAGAAATTTAGTTACTTATGATGGCGACGAAGTTATAGTCCCTATTTCCTTCCCTTTTTTCGGATATAACCAAATTGGAAATATTACCTGTTTCTCTAAAAAAATTAGGCCTGTTTTTTTGGGGTTATCGCTTTTGTACACAAACCTAAGCAAAGATGATTACGAATATTTAAAAAAATATGAACCAATCGGTTGTCGCGATGAACACACATATTTAGGTCTTAAAAAGCAAGGAATTGATGCTTATTTAAATGGTTGTTTAACATTAACTTTAAACAAGAGAAATAGAGTGGTAGGAGACACAATTTATTGTGTAGATGTTTACGATGAATTTAAATCTTATATTCCAAAATCGTTAACATCCAATATGATTTCTAATTCTCATATTTTACATATTGATAATAATATAGATACTATAGAGTATGCGAACAAGCGACTAGAAGAATATGCGTTAAAAGCAAAGTTAGTAATTACTTCAAGATTTCACTGTGCTTTGCCATGCATAGCTATGGGAATACCGGTTATCTTTATTAATAAATCCTACGATAATCGTTTTACGTGGCTTGAAGATATTGTCCATATTTATATTCCTGACGAATGGGAAAAAATTGATTGGAACGCTAAGACTATTAATATTTCTTTTGTTCAAAAAATCATGAATAAAATATTTGAAGACAGGATATTTAATAACAATTGTTCAATGAAAAATATAAATAAACTAGCTGGCTTCTACGAGAAGAGGCATAAAAGAAACTATGAAATCGAGGGAATGGGCCAGTATATAAATTGGTTAGCTGATAATTGGAATAATAATTTGCCTAAAAAATATGTTGTTTGGGGAATTACCCAATATACATCATTTTTAATTGATTATATTAAAGAACACTATCCTAATGCTGCTTTGACTGATGTTGTTGATTCGAATAAGAAAATTAAGTGGGGGGGGCTTTATACAAAACAAATTAATGAAGTTCATAACTTAAATAATAAATATATTTTCATAACTGCATTAGCGGCGGTAAAAGACGCAACGAAAAAGTTAAAAGAATTGAATGTTGATTTTAAGAAAGTATCTTTGTATAAAACTATCGGAATTAAATGAATATTTTAATCACAGGATCTAATGGATTTATGGGGAGCAATATTGTCCCTATTTTAAGAAAGAAACACACTATTTTTACTCCAGATAGGCATTCTTTAAATTTATTTAATAGAGATGAAATACTTTCTTATTTAAAGAATAATTCGATTGATGTTATTGTTCATTTAGCTAATCCAAATCCTGTCAAAAACCAGAAAGACGATTCGTTTGAAAAAATGTTCGAAGACAGTCTTAGAATGTTTATGAATCTATATTCGCTAAAAGAACATTTTAAAAAGATGATATATATTGGCTCTGGAGCCGAATATGATAAAAGGTTCAACATTTCTAATGCCGTAGAAAGTGATGCTTTTAATCATTTACCTATTGATTCATATGGATTAGCTAAGCACATTATGAATAAACTAATTTTACTCTCTAATAACATTTTTAATTGTTGTGTTTTTGGTTGTTATGGTCCTGGAGATTTTAATAATAAATTTATTACTCATTGCATTAATTGCTGTAAAAATAGTGATAAAATTACAATAAATCAGGACTGTAAATTTGATTACATTCATGTTTATGATTTAGGAAGATATATTCTTTGGATGATAGACAGTGAATTAAAGTATAAAATGTATAATGTTTCAGGCGGTCATCATTTGTATTTGACTGAAATTGCTGAAATCGTTAAAAAGGAAATGAATTGTTATATACCAATTGTTGTTTTGAAAAATGGCTACAATTTAGAATATACTGCAAATGGCGAAAGACTATTTGCAGAAAGTGGTTTTAGACCTGCTATATCAATAAATGAGGGTATTAAAATACAGATTAAATCTCAGGAAAAATAATTAATATATGAAATTATCTGATTATGTTGCTAATTTTTTGGTTAATAACGGGATAACGACCGTTTTTTCTGTTGTTGGTGGTGGCGCAATGCATCTTAATGACTCGTTTGCTCATCAAGATGGTTTGAGGGTTATTTACAATCACCACGAGCAAGCTTCTACTATGGCTGCAGAAAGCTATGCTAGATTAAATAATCAAATTGCTGTCACTTGTGTAACTACAGGGCCTGGCGGAACTAATACTATTACAGGTGTAGTTTGTGCTTGGCAAGACAATATTCCTCTTTTAATCATTTCTGGGCAAGTTCGAACTGATACAACAGTGGAATCAACTGGACTGAATTTAAGACAATTTGGTGAACAAGAGCATTATATTGTTAAAACGGTTAAAGATATTACTAAATTCTCTGTTACAGTTAAAAATAAGAATAATATTCGTTATTATCTTGAAAAAGCTTTGTTTGAAGCTACACACGGAAGAAAAGGTCCTTGCTGGATTGATATACCCTTAGATATTCAGGGTTCTCAAATTGAGCCAAATGAACTGAGAGGGTATATACCTAAAAAGACGAAAATCAACACATCTATCTTTGTCAAGGTAGGAAATGAAATATCAAAAGCTAAACGACCATTAATTTTAGCCGGCACAGGAGTTAGAACTTCAGAAGCGTATAAAGAATTTAGAAAATTTGTTGAAAAGTTAAACATTCCTACTGTTGTTGCAACTGCGGTTGCTGATTTTTTCCCGACTAATGATCGAAATTATTATGGAAACTTTGGCATTATAGGCGGAAGGTGTGGAAATTTCTTAGTACAAAATGCAGATTTACTCATTGTTTTAGGTTGCAGAATGGCTTTTAAGCATGTCGGATTTAACTACCAATCTTTTTCTCCGAATTCAAAAAAAATAGTTGTTGATGTTGATGAAAACGAACTTAAGAAAAGTCTTATCAAAATTGATTTTCCTGTTAATATGGATTTATATGATTTCTTTCTTTATTTTAATGATAAAACTATAAAAACAAACTTAGATCCTCTTTGGAGGAAATATTGTGATGAATTAAAAGATAAATTTCCGATATATTTACCATCATTTGATATTAGTGAAAGTGTTAATCCTTATTATTTTGCCAAAAAATTACTTGATTATTCAGATGAAAATATGCTCACAGTTGTCGGTAATAGTTGTGCATGCGATTGTCTTAGACAAATCGGTATTAATAAAGAAGGCCAACGAATTTGGGGCAATATCAATTGCGGAACTATGGGTTATGATTTACCTGGGGCTATTGGTGCATGTGTCTCTAAAAAAGGTCCAGTTAACTGCGTCACCGGCGATGGTAGCATAATGATGAATATACAAGAATTGCAAACGATAGTTTATAATGAACTGCCTATAAAGATTTTTATTCATTCCAATCATGGATATTACGCTATTGTTCAGACACACACACATTTCTTTCATCGCTTATCTGGTTGCAACGAAGACACAGGAATTAGTATGCCTGATTTTTCAAAAATTGCCGATGCGTTCGGCTTTCCATATTATAAATGCAAAAATCACAAAGAACTTGATGAAATATTACCTAAAATTATAGCAAACGATTCTTATTGTATATGTGAAATAGTCTCAGATGCTACTCAGCCCATTATTCCGAAATGCAAAAGCAAATCGCTACCTGATGGCAAGATGGTTTCGCCACCGCTAGATGACTTGTTTCCATTTTTGGATAAAGAAGCGTACGATAAATATTCAAATTTTGATAATTTTCTAAAGGAGAAATAAATTAATGGCGACATTCAAGATAAAAGATAGATTAGTTGGTGACGGACAAAAGTGTTTTATTATTGCTGAAGGCTG
Organism: Oscillospiraceae bacterium; assembly: GCA_963644615.1. Classification (GTDB taxonomy): domain Bacteria; phylum Bacillota_I; class Bacilli_A; order RFN20; family CAG-826; genus Fiminaster. Next base: position 10,456 of record CAVIPP010000008.1, on the reverse strand, counting down.
TGATAACCATATGGGTAATTTGGAGGTTGCTAAAGAAATGGCGCTGCAAGCTAAGCTTGCTGGAGCTGATTGCATTAAATTTCAACATCATTTGCCTGACGAAGAAATGTTAAAAGATGTTCCTATTTCTAGTAATTTTGATATGCCTTTATATGATTTTTTAAAATTACATGCATTGACATTGAAACAGCATATTGAACTAAAAAAGTATTGTGACAAAATAGGGATAATTTATTTATGCACCCCATTTAGCTATAAAGCGGCATGCGAACTTGATGAAAATGGATTGGCATATGCTTTTAAAATTGGTTCTGGAGAAATGACTGATATTCCATCTTTGCTTCGCATCGCAAAATTTGGCAAACCAATGATTATTTCTACTGGTATGTGCACGTTTGAAGAAATAGATAGAACTTATAATGCGCTTAAAAACGCCGGAGCTCCATTAGCGTTTACTAATTGTTTATCTGAATATCCGCCTATTTACGAAGACATCAATTTAGGTGTTATTAATACATTGAAAGAAAAATATCCTAATGTTGTCATCGGACACTCCGATCACACTCCTGACTTATATACATGCTATGGAGCAGTGGCGCTTGGAGCCAAAATAATTGAAAAGCATGTAATTTTAAATAAATTAACTCCTGGACCAGATCAGTCTGTTTCTATTGATTTTCATGAGTTGCATAATTTGGTCGATGGAGTTAGAAAAATTGAACTTGCTCTCGGCAACGAAAAGAAAGTACGAGAAAAAGAGCATCAAATTAGGGCTTGGGCGTTTAGAAGTATTGTAAGCATTAAACCAATAAAAAAAGGTGAAATTATTGTGCAAGAAATGATTTGGTCAAAAAGACCCGGGACTGGTATTCCGTCCTACAAAATGAGCGAAGTTTTAGGGAGGAAAGCAAAACGAGATATAAATGAAAATGTTTTATTATCATTTGATGATTTCGAATAATTGGTAGTGTTATGAAAAAAATAATGATATTAACCGGTTCTAGAGGAGAGTGGGGCTATATTAGACCGCTTCTTAAGCTTATTGATTCTCGCAAAGATGTTGAATATCGATTAGTTGTTACAAATATGCACCTTTTGCCTGCGTATGGCAATTCATATAAAGAGATTGAAAATGACGGTTTTAAAATCCATTACAAAATACATATGTATCTCGAAGGTGACACACATTATACAATGGCCAAATCGCTTGGAATTTGTTTAACTTCACTACCTGATATTATCGAAAATGAGAAACCGGACTGGCTTTTATTAGCGGGTGATCGCGGCGAGCAACTTATGGGTGCGATTGCCGCAAGTTATACATACACGCCGGTCGCACACATTCAAGCTGGAGAAGTTTCGGGCAATATCGATGGAATGGCGCGACACGCCATCGGCAAACTTGTTCATCTTCACTTTGCCTCTAATGAGGATGCCAAAAATCGATTAATTAAACTTGGAGAGCAACCATTTAGAGTTTTCAATGTTGGTGCACCTCAGTTAGATGAATTGGTTGATGCTAAATACACATCGCTTGAGGATTTAGAAAATAAATTTGTATTAGATTTAAAAAACGGTTTTTTACTTGCTGTTATGCACCCTGTCACAGAAGAAAGTAGTAGAGCTGGAGAGCAAGCTGAAATCTTTATTGATTCATTAAATAGTTTTGACTTGCCAAAAATTTTGATTTTACCAAACAATGATACAGGTTCTTCCGATATAAAAAAAACAATTAATAAATATAAAAAAGGTAAATATTACATCTTTGCTAATTTAAAAAGAGAAGACTACCTTGGATTATTAAAACATTGTTCTGCGATTGTCGGTAATTCAAGCTCAGGCTTACTTGAAGCACCTACATTTAGAACGCCGGCAGTCAACATCGGAAATCGTCAATTTATGCGCTATAGAGGAAATAATGTTATCAATGTTTCTTGGGATAAAGATGCAATAGTTAATGCTATTAAGAAAGCTACTTCAAAAGAATTTAAACAATTTTTAATCGAAAATGTTGACAACCCTTATGGCGATGGCCATTCTTCAGAAAGAATACTGAATTTACTTTTAACCTTAAATATCGATGACAAATTGTTGGTTAAGCATTTAACATATTAAAAAGGGGATTATTATGGATTTTAAAAAATTATGTGTACCTCCCACTTATACGATTAAAGATGTAATTGATGTTATTGAAAAATATAGGGAAAGAGGTGTTATAGTTATCGAAGATAATAAAGTTTGTGGTGTTTTTACTCTTGGTAACATTATAACTGCGTTATCAAACGGGCGAGATATATATAGCAAAATCGAAGATATTTATAACCCTAATTTTATATATTTGAATAAAATTGATTATCAAAAAGCGTTTGAGATTTTCAAAACTAAAAATTTGTCCTTTATACCTGTTGTTGATGAAAGCTTTGTTTTATTAGATGTCATTACTCCTAGAGATATATTAAAAAAAGATGACTGATTTTTCTGTTTTTTCGATTACCATCGCGAGCATTATGCGCAATGTTTCAATAAGTCATAAGTTTATTTGTTTCAAGAAGGTAACTTAATTATTATGAACAACTTAGTTACATCAATTCCGTTAAATGAGATAAAAAAATATGTCGTTAGGCAAATTAACACATTTTTTCCTGATAGCAATGTTTTAGATGAAAACGATAAAGAATTTGAAGATGCTTTTATTGATGCAATCAGAAGAACTAATTACTGTTTTCAATTTATTACTTTGCCAGGTTACACGGTATTAGATGATAACGGCCAAAAGTGTTCTTATTTTCAACACACCAACAGCGACCAATATAGTCAATTTCTTTATTTCTTATCAAATAGTTTGTGGAAAAAGTATCCACATCGAAGTGATATTTGTGATAAATTAATTTTGCTTAATAAAATGCTTCATTGTTGTTGGTATACATATAAAGTTAAACTTCCAGATATTTTTTTATTGGCTCATCCTGTTGGCTCAGTTATTGGACACGCAATTTATAATGATTTTCTGGTAATTTTACAAAACGTTACTATTGGAGACAGAAAAAAATCCATTGAACCTATAGGCAAATTTTGTTTTTTATCGGGGGGGGCTATGATAATTGGCTGCGAAAAAATCGGCGAGAGGGTTTCGATTGGAGCGAATACAACAGTATTTAGAACACCAATTCCAGATAATTCAATTGTATTTTTTGATAAAGACACCGGTGATACCAATATAGTTAAGAATAAAAGAGATAAATGCAAAGCGGAGAATTTTTTTGATTTAGAATTAGCGCGGCAATACAATTTGCTCTAATGGAGCTGTGAGCGTGAATTGTCGACGTGTTCCATTTCTAACGATTATCTGATGATACGAGGAGAATAATTATGCTTAAACCTTATAAAAATATTGATAGAGACTCTAATGTTGATTCTTATGAATATGGTTCAGATTACATAAAAGTAAAATTTTTTGATGGTTCTATTTATACTTATTCATATAATAAAGCCGGCGTTAAAAATGTCGAAGAAATGAAGCGGCTTGCTGATTCTGGCGACGGTTTAAATTCATATATAATGCTTTATTGCAGAAAACTATATGATTAGAGGAAGATGCTTTTATGAAAGAAATTAAGTGCCCTAACTGTGGAACAACATTTTCTATAGATGAAAGCGATTATGCTGAACTTCTTTCACATGTTCGCAATGATGAATTTGAAAAAGAATTAAACTCTAGAATGGAGTCTCTTACTCGTGAATTTAAATCTCAAAAAGAATTAGAAATTACTAATGCTATTACATCGAAGAATGATGAAATTTTAAAATTAACAGATAAACTTAATCAAGAAAAGAAAAATAGAGAATTAGGCGAAACAAATTTAAAGCTGGAATTCAACTCTTTATTGAACGAGAAAAACATCGAGATTGAAAAACTAAAAGCAGAAAAAAAGCAAATAGAAACAGAAACTAATTCAAAAATTGAACTAACTAAATCAGAAGAACATAAGAAAACTCAAGAATCAATTAATTGCTTAGAAAAAGAAGTTGATCGTCTAAAGAATGAATTACTTTTAAAAGATAAAGAAAATGAATTATCTGTTAAGAGTTTAAACGAAGAACATCGTAATGCTATTAAAGTAAAAGATGATGAAATTGCTTACTATAAAGATTTAAAAACTAAAGTATCTACCAAGCTATTGGGCGAAACATTAGAACAGCATTGCCAAATCATGTTTAATCAAATTAGAACATCAGCATATCCAAATGCATATTTTGATAAAGATAATCTAGTTAGCAAGGAATCAGATTCAAAAGGTGATTTTATTTTCAAAGATTTTGATAATGGTACCGAATACATATCAATAATGTTTGAAATGAAAAACGAAAGTGATAAAACCGCAACCAAGCATAAGAACGAAGACTTCTTTAAAGAATTAGATAAAGATAGAAAAGAAAAAGGTTGCGAATACGCTGTACTTGTATCCTTACTCGAAGCAGATAGCGAATTTTATAATGCCGGTATTGTTGACGTCTCATATAAATATCCAAAGATGTATGTAGTTAGGCCACAATGTTTTTTAACAATTATTAATTTACTTACTAACGCTGCTAAAAATTCAATTGCGTATCAAAGACAATTAATTGAAATTAAAAATCAAAATATTGATATATCTAACTTCGAGAATAATTTATTAGATTTTCAAGAAAAGTTCTCTAATAATTTCAGATTAGCAAGTGATAAATTTACAACCGCAATTGCTGAAATTGATAAAACTATTGACCATCTTAATAAAGTTAAAGAAGGATTGCTTGGCTCAGAACGCAATCTTCGATTAGCAAATGATAAAGCTCAAGATTTATCAATTAAAAAATTGACTAAATACAATCCAACTATGCAAGAACTTTTTAATAAGAATAAAGGTAATTAATAAAATGGATAACTCATTATTTACTATGATAATTTCAATCGCAGGAACAGGATATGTTGGCTTAAGCAACGCCATCATATTATCAAGAAACTTATACGAGCAAATGTTCTTTCAAAAGATTTTGATATTAAATCGCATATTAAACTTGTTCCTATGCAAAAGGGCGATGCTTCTATTGCCTATGTTGATACAAGCGAACTAGAGAATGACTTTGGATATAAACTCTCTACAAGTTTGAGGGATGGATTAAGACACTTTGCGGAGTGGTATAAAGTTGATTAAAGGAGTGTAAAGTAATATGACGAAAGTTAGAAATGTTAAATCTGATTCGAGATGGGAAAAACCAAAAGATGGTATACATTCTTCCTGGATTGATTATTGGAATGGATATTGTCTTCAATATGAACCTGATATTTGCCCGTGTTGCCATAACGAAATGAAAAATAACGGAGGAGCAGTTGGCGGTCATGTTAGGAAAGTTGATGATCCTCATGGAGATGTTTATATAACTCCGATATGCGATGGTTGTAATAAGAAGTTTAAAAATTCAAAAACATATGATATTGAGTTTGAAGTTAAAAATGAAATGCTAATTCATGCTAACTACGATAAATTGGCAAAAAGTGATGATTATATTGATTCAAAAC
>CAVIPP010000008.1:0-4889 GCA_963644615.1 Oscillospiraceae bacterium | reverse complement strand
ATTCAAAACTGTGCATTATGTTAGGCTTAAATCCAAAAGATTTAAAAAAGAAATAATAGTAATACTTCGATTGCTCTTTGATAATCAAATTATTGTAAATATGCTATTATTCAGCAAAATTGAATTATGATGAAATACACGCAAAAACACAATATAATCTAACTGATTTTAATTTCTAATTAACTATATATATGGAAGTAAATAAAAAAAGAAAATCATATTACGCTATTATAATGTCTGTCCTATTATCGATTGTTTCATCTTTTGCCTTAGGATATGGTTTTTCTGGTTTTGAATTTGCTCAAATTGATTTAGTTTCGCAATTAATTGCTAATAACTCTAAAAATAATTATTTATCTAAAACATATTTAACATATTTTTCTCCAGAGAAAAGCGGTAATGCAATATTTCGTTCTACCTATTTGAATAATTTCTCATATTTTTTTAGTGAATTGATTTCATATAATACTCAGGATGGCGAATTAGCACGCTTTGATTTCTCTTGTGGCGGTACATCATTTAATGAAGTTGCTGTTTGCGATTTGAATACGTATTCAAATAATATCGAAAAAAAGCGTTTTGAGACTGTAAATATTAATCTATATAAAACTCCAGATATTTCAGATGAACTCAATTCATACGGACTTGACGGATTCGTTTATATTCCTGATTATTTTGCTGATGCAATTGTTAAAAATGATGAGAATTTAAACAATTATCTCGATTTACTTCCTAATATTTCTTCATTAACACAAGATGAAAGAACATCGTTTTTAGATAAATATTCAATAGTAATTAGCGATAACGGCTCTGAGATTGGTAGATTTAAGATAGCCAATATTTTTCACGTAGATGGATTTTCTGATGATACGTATAAATATACCGACCTTGGCGCGGGTTCAATTTTTAAATCATATCTTGGTAATTATATTATCTGTTACACTAGCAAATTTAAATCATATAAAAATGGCATAGTTTCATATATTGATTCGAAACGTTTTATTGTTGAAGACGAAATAAACAAATACGTTAATTATTCTGATGGCAGCGAATTTTCATTAAAATTTCATGAAGTTGATGAGAATCAAGATTACAAAAATAATAGAATATTGTATTCCATTGATAATGGAGATTTAAGCATGATTAATCCTGTTCAAATAATTTCAATTGTTTTTGCATTTATATTTTTAATTGTTTCATTGTTAACAATCTATCGCATTTATAAATATTTAAGCCTTCGAGCAATGATATCTATTAGCATTGTACCTATTTTATTATTTGAACTCATAATTCAGATTTTATATGCTACGTGTTTAAATAATTCATTAGTGTTTTTATCTATTTATAATATCTTATTTCATTTGCCATTATTGTTATATTTTACCTTTTGTTGTTTTTTGTTATTTCGTAGGAGATCCCTATGAATATAAGTATTAAAAATGTTATAACTAGAAATGCATTTTTAAATCGTGTTTCTAATAATGAAAAAGTTAAATCATTTTTGAAATTGTTTTGTTCGATTTGCCTAGTACTTACATTTGTTTTATCGTTAAGCTTAGAATCGGTTGTTCCTTTTAATTACGTAGCAATCGGTTGCGCGGCTGTATTCGCCGCCGCAACAATCGTTTATATAATTTTATATGGATCGTTTATTATTGATATTTATATTTTTTTATTGTTATTCTTTTTGCTAATTCAATATATATCATTTATTGCTAATGCATTTGCTTCTTATACTCGAACGCCGACTTTGATGTGCTTACTTTCTTTCTTTGTTTATGAGTTCTTTATTCAATTAAATAAAAAGGAAAGAGATAAGTTGTTTAATTGCATATGTTTATCATCTTTATTTCTAATCATTCTTTTTTCGATTTATTACTTTAATGATATTATTTCACCAAACTTTTCAAATCGTATTGGCGATTATTTCGGCAATCAAAATGATGTTGCTAGACATTTTGCATTTGTGTTTCTTTGCATGTTAATCTTAATTTGGAAATACAACAAATTAGTTTTCAAAATTCTATTCTCAATTATTGCGATATATACCTTGTATCTTATTTTATTAACCGGTTCTGTTTCAAATACAATTAGTGCTCTATTTTGTTTGGCTATATTTGTGTATTTATTGTTTCCTAAGCGAAAAAAATGGTTATTTGCCGTTCTTATGGCTATCTTGTTTGTTGTTGTGTTGATTGTTATTAATTTGCCTGCTTTTTCGTATTTTAAAACCAGAATAAGCAATATGATTTATTCCTTTTTTGGCTTTGGCGTAAGCACATCTATTGATAGTTCATCTGTTTACAGGTTTTGTGGAGCTCTTTATGGTTTTAAATTACTTTTTCAAAATCCTTTCTTTGGCAATGGATATAGAAGCGTCTATCGCAATTATTTTATTATGTCACATAATAACATATCTGAAATAGCGGCAAGTTTTGGCATATTTGGATTGATTGTTGAGGAATTAATGATATGCTTGCCATTATTTAATAAGTGGAAAGATAAAAAGATCGAAGTTATTCTTATAAACATTTATATATTAATTTTTCAATTATTTTTAGTTTCATACAACGCAAAAATAGAGGCTATTTTATTGCCTATGACATTTTGCTTATCAGGCATTAAATTTGATTCTTTTTTTGCTAAAAGACTTTATTATGAGGTTTGTATTTAATGAAAATTGTTGAAATAATAAATGCTTTAATGGGTAGAAATGGAGCACAAATATTTTTGCTAAATTTGTGTATTTCCTTAAAGCAAAAAGAAAATGTGGATTTATTTTTGATTTCTTTGCACGGAAATGTTGAAAAACACATTCTCGAGGAAATTGGTCGTAACAAAATAAAGTTTATAGTTATCGAAAAAAGAAGAGGAATTGATTTCAAAGCTTCTTTCCAATTAAAAAGAGTTCTAAAAGAAATAGACCCAGATATCGTCCATATGCATTTGTCTTGTCTTCCGACGTATTTTATCTCACACGGGCTTACGGAAAGGAAATTTAAGCTAATACAAACCTTTCATACTGTACCTAATAAAGAATTAAATTTTTTAGCTAAAGCTTTCATACGCATGCACTTGATTTCGTACGTCGGGATATCAAACGAAATTACGAAATGTGCACAAAAAAAATGCAAAAAAATACAGTGCCAAACAATTTACAATGGATTACCCATTGCACAACCACTTAACAACGATTTTGTAAAGAAAGAATATGATTTCATCATAGTGGCTTCGATGACACCAGTTAAAAATCATAAATTACTTTTTAGCGCCTTTTTAGATGTATTAAAAAAGCACAGAAACAAAAAAATTATTTGTGTTGGTGGTGGATATTTATTAAACGAAAACAAAGAATATGCAAAATCGCTTGGAATCTATCAAAATATAATTTTTACAGGTGAGGTTTCAAATGTTTATGATTATTTGCTGGCTTCTAAATGTTTTGTTTTATCTTCAATTAGAGAAGGAAACCCAATATCTATTTTGGAAGCTATGAATGCTGGGTTGCCAATCATTGCACCTAGTGTTGGCGGAATTCCTGATGTTGTTAAAAATGAATCGAATGGTTTTTTATTTGACGCTAACAATCAAAATCAATTAACAACTTTAATGGAAAGAGCAATTTCTGAAGAAGCTCTATTTCAAAGCATTGGTGAGAATAATAAACGCGATGTGAAACAATATGATATTAATAGCACCGCTACACAATATTTAAAGTTGTTTAAGAGACTGTGTGCAAAATAACCGATTAATTTGATAAATAGTATTAACTATGAAGATATTAATGTTAGGCATAGAAAACAATGGGGCGGTTTCCAAAATTATGAAGGAAACGCTTAAAAGATTTCCTAAAACTGATAAGTTCGAATTCTTTTGCTGTGGATTAGGCGATAGTTATATCGAAAGTAAAGACAATATATCACTAGAATTTTTCAAGTTTAGTTGTATTGAAGATTTTTGCCTCAAAGCGAAGAGAAAAGTTTTTAAAACTTTTAATAAAGATTACTATTTGGTTTCTTGGAAGGCCATTTATAGAAAAGTTAAAGAGATAATGACCAAAGTCAATCCCAATTTAATTGTATCTATATCTGGACGATTTTCATATATGAAAGCAGGATATGAACTTGCTAAAAAATATAATATACCGCTTATTTTGATCTTTTTTGATCCTTTCAAGGATAATTACATAATCATCAACAAAGATAAAGCAAACAAGGAAGCAAGAAAATGGTGTAATTATGCAAAAAATGTTTTTTATGATGCAGATACAGAAGTGCCAATTGATGGGTTTGAGCAAAAACTAACCACATTTTTAATTCCAATATTTGAAAGTTACGAAACAAAAAACGAGAGCAATGAAATAATTTATGGTGGTTCTTTCTATAAAGGTTTTAGAGAACCATCTATTCTTGCAAACTTTATAAATAATCAGCATAATATCGGAGTTAGATATAAAATATTTACAGGTAAAAAAGATGCCGACATCATTAAAAGACTTGTATCTAATAATATGATTGATTTTTTTGAACCTATTGATGATGATTCATTTAATAAAATTTGCGATGTTTCTGCTGGAATAATTGTTATTGGTAACGGAAACCTTAAGGCAAGTATTCCAAGTAAAGTTCTAGAAGGGATTGGGCATAAGAAACCAATCATTGGCTTAAATTTTTATAAAAAACTGTATTACATAGAAAAATATCCATTTTTCTATGACGGAACCAAAAAAGATGTCGTTGACGAAATTTTGAAAATAAGCCAAAAATCGCTTTCTGAGTATGATATATATAATAATTTTCCAGAAAGAGATCCCGCGTTGTTTATTAATAGATTAATTGCTGCTTTTAAGAAGATTGAAATAAATCCAAAGCAGATTCATTATAAAATTG